>JADYYF010000121.1 GCA_020853795.1 Candidatus Zixiibacteriota bacterium | reverse complement strand
TTTCGCTCGACCACGGCCGCGCCGCTGCGTTCGATTGGCGCCCCCGCCGGCCACGATCGGCGCCACGTCCTCGCTGACTTCTTCTTCAAGGAGAACGTTATCCCCTCCATTCTCAACAGTCTGCCGAATGGCGATCTGCAGGCCGAGTACCTGCGTGAGGTCGGCTGCGATCCGGCCAACTTCTGCGGCAACATCCAGGTTGCCGCCCGCACTTGGCAGCTCAACATCTTCAACCACCTCGACAACCTGCACATGGGTGCCGCCCGCCAGAACCGCGTGCTCGGAGCGCGCGGCGTCGTCCTGGATCTGGCGCCGTGGCAAAATGACCTGTTGCAGCTCCTGCGCCGCGATCTGGCCGATATCCTCGGCACCTATCGCCGGCTTAACCCCGCGATCGCCCACGACATCGAACAGCAGGTCGTCACCGCCTTGCGCCACGCGCGCCTGAAATGACCGCTCCGGCCGCTGTTTCGGCCTGAAGCAGCCAGCCGCCGCCTGCCGGATTAAGAGCTTCCCGCTTCAGCCGATAATAAAGGTAAACCAAACCCGTGTTTACGACGCCAGTGTTGCGTGCGTCGGCGTCAAGATCGGACGCCTCTTTCAACTTGGACGAGGGACATTCGTGGTGAATTGGAAACATCCGGAAAGGCTGGCCGCGCTACGGATTGCCGGTATCTACCTGGCCGTCGGCGGGCTCTGGATTTTGCTTTCCGACCGCGCATTGGTTTCCCTGATCGGCGACGCCGCCCTGGCGAAAGAACTCTCCTGGTTGCAGACGCTTAAGGGTTGGTTCTATGTTTTCGTGACAGCCATCCTCGTCTGGCTGCTGGTGGATTCCCACCTGCGCACGATCAAGCGTTCGCGCGACCAGTTGGCGGCCAGTGAGAGCCACTACCGCAGCCTCTTCGACAATTCCCCGATCGCGCTCTGGGATGTCGACTTCAGTCGCATGCGCCAGGCCTTGCTGAATCGCGACGGCACGCCCGCCGAAAGTCTCGCGGCCCTGATGGTATCGGATCCGGAAGCCGTGCGCCACCTGCTGCGGCTGCGCCGGCTCAACGATGTCAACCGCGCCGGCCTGGAGTTGTTCGAGGCTTCCAGCCTGCAGGAACTCGAGGAGCGTCTGCCGGACCTCGTTACACCGGCGTCGCTGCAAGTGCTCGGCCAGATGATTCTGGCGTTGGTTCGCGGCAATACCGAGTATCACTGGGAACTGCCGGCCCGCACGGTTAGCGGCAAGAACCTTGTCACCCTCGCTTCGATTGTCCTGCCGCCCGGCAACATGGAGACCTGGGCGAATGTGCAATTCTCATTCATCGACATCACCGAGCGCAAGCAAATCATCGCGGAATTGCAGACGCACCAGAAACTGCTGCTGGAGGCCGAGCGCATCGCCCAGGCGGGCAGTTGGGAGTGGACCGTCGGCGACCGTCACATGCGCTGGGACTTGAACATCTATCGCCTGTTCGGTTTGCAGCCGCGCACCACCATCTCCCACCGCGAATTCTGGCGTCACGTCGTCTCGGAAGACCGGCGGCCGCTCCAGCAAGTGCTGGCCCGCGCCCTGGCTGAACCCCGCAAGTTCTCTCACACTTACCGCGTCACCCCGAAGAATGGCGAGGTGCGGACGCTGTCGTTGAGTGGTGAGTCATTTGTGGACGAAGTCTCCGGTCGCATCAAACTCATCGGCTGGGTGCAGGATATCACCTCCCAACTCAAGGAGGAGGAAGAGCGGCGGGCGCTTGAGGCGCAGTTGCGCCACGCCCAGAAGATGGAATCGCTCGGCGCGCTGGCGGGCGGCATTGCTCATGATTTCAACAACATCCTGACGCCACTGTACGGCTATACCGAACTGGCGCTGCAATCGCTGCCCGAGCAGGACCCGGTCAGGGACGATCTGCAGCACGTGATCAAAGCTGCCGGTCGCGGCAAAGAACTGGTGCAACAGATTCTCGCGTTCAGTCGCCAAATCGAACAAGAACGCAAACCGGTGTTTGTGCACCATATCGTCAAAGAGGTCGTCAAGCTGCTGGCGGCCACGATCCCGTCCAATATCCATATCTCCACGCAAATCGATTCACAAATGGGAGCCGTGATCGCCGACCCGGTGCAGATTCATCAGATGATCATGAACCTGTGCGTCAATGCTGCCTACGCCATGAAGGAGGCCGGCGGGGTTTTGACGCTCGAGCTTGACACGGTGGCGGCGGACGACTCAACCGGCGGCTGCGTCCGCCTGCGCGTCCGCGATACCGGCTGCGGCATGAACTCCGAAACGCTGGCGCGCATCTTTGAACCGTTCTTCACGACCAAACCGGCCGGGGTCGGAACCGGACTGGGTCTGTCGGTCACCAAGCAGATCATCCTTGACCACGGCGGCACGATCGAGGTCGAGAGCACTCCCGGCGCCGGGACGACCTTCACCATCCGGCTGCCGCTGGCGCCGAGCGCGCCCGTCAGCGAGAACGCCGACGAACTGTACCCGGCCCGCGCGCACGAACGAATTCTCTTTGTCGACGATGAGCCCGAAATCGTCGGGATGGCGCAGCAGATGCTCCTGCGGCTCGGCTATCAGGCCGAGACCTGCCACTCGGCCGATGACGCGTTGCGGCGAATCCGCGCCGGCGCGGAATTCGATCTGATCATCAGCGATCAGAACATGGCCGGCACGACCGGCTTGCAATTGGCACTGGCACTCAGGGCGCTCGACCGCCGGACGCCGATTGTCCTGATGACCAGCGACGGCATTCGCTTCAGCGAGGAGTTCGCCCACCGCCACGGCGTCACTGACTGTCTCACCAAGCCGTTTAGTGCGTTCGACCTCTCCCAGATCATCCATCGCGTACTTGAAGCCCGCCGCAACGCCGCGTCCGTCCGCGGATAACTGACTCTCCGCGCAACTTCCCCTTCACCCTTTCGTAAATCCGATTTGTCGGCTGCTGCTGACCGATATAACTTGCCGCCGGTCACTCCCGAAGAAAGGATCAAGGAAGCTGTGCGCGTATTGTACCCCGAAATCCAACCGTACAAAATCGACTCTCTGCCGGTGAGCCCGCTGCATACGGTCGTCTATGAGGAAGTCGGCAATCCTGACGGCCGCCCGGCACTCTTCCTGCACGGCGGACCCGGTGTCGGCATCCTGCCCGGTTATCGACGCTTCTTCGATCCGAAATTCTACCGCCTCATCCTGCTCGACCAACGCGGCGCCGGGCGGAGTACGCCGCACGCCGAACTGCGCGAAAATACGACCTGGGATCTGGTCGACGATCTGGAGAAATTGCGCCGCCATTGCGGCGTCGACCGCTGGGTGGTCATGGGCGGGAGTTGGGGCAGCACGCTGGCGCTGAGCTACGCCGTGACCTATCCCGAGAGCGTGCTGGGGCTGATCCTGCGCGGCGTGTTCCTTGGGCGCCCCTCCGAAGTCGCCTGGCTGCACCGCTATGGCGCTTCCGAAATCTGGCCTGACGCCTGGGAGCGCTTCCAGGGCTTCATCCCGGTCGCGGAACGCGGTGATTTGGTCGCGGCCTACTACCGCCGGCTCACTTCCGCCGACCCGTCCGTCAGCCACGCCGCCGCCCGCAACTGGTCGCAGTGGGAGGCTTCGACCATGTGCCTGATTCAAGACCAAGCGGCGATCGACGAGATGGCGGAAGGCGATTCAGCGGTCGCCATCGGTCGCATCGAATGCCATTACACGCACAACAGTTTCTTCATGAAGTCGGACAACTACCTCCTCGAGCAGACGCCGCGTATCCGCGCCACACCTTGCCGCATCGTGCAGGGACGCTACGATGTGATCTGCCCGGTGCGCAGCGCCTGGGACTCGCATCGGCATCTGCCCGCCTCCGACCTGCGCATCGTGCCCGACGGCGCGCACTCACCAATGGAACCGGGGATGACTTCCGAATTGGTTCAGGCGACCGAAGATTTCAAGAAGCTCTACCCGTAGATTTTTATCCCCACGCGGCCCGCCCGCGCGTAAATTGAATCTTCACCAAGTGGTCAGGGAGAATTTCTTGTGATACGCTTTATTCTGATACGTCTGATCGTCAATGCGGTGGCGCTGTGGGCAGCGGCTTCCTGGATCAACGGCATCCATCTCGAGGGCACCGTCGGTCAGGTGATCCTGCTGGCGCTGATTTTCGGACTGGTAAACGCGATCATTAAACCGATCGTCAAGATCCTGGCGTTTCCGCTCATCATTCTCACTTTGGGACTGCTCACGCTGGTGATCAACGCGCTGATGCTGATGTTGACGGCGGCGATGACGGATATCCTCAAGGTCGACGGCTTTATTCCCGCGCTCTTGGGCAGCATCGTGATCAGTCTGGTCAGTCTGGTGCTCAGTCATTTCCTCGACAAGAAGGCTGACTGATTCCAAGGCGGAGAGCTTAGCCCGCTTCCACCTGCGTGTAGTCGAGCTCTGATCCAAACATGCTGTGCGGAATCAGGTACACCAGCAGGTGCACGACCGCCGCGACCACAAACCACAGGCGCCCGCGCCCGCTCTGGCGGCCGCGCCACAATGCCACCAGCCACATGATCATCGCCACGGCCGTCTTGTTGTCGGTCAGATCTTTGCCGAAGGGCCAGCCGGTCCAGTAAGCCCCAAAAGCATGCTTCTGCACAATCGGTCCGAGAATTAGCCCGCCGATGAAGAGCAACACCGAAGTCCAGACCGCCAGCCGCAGAGCGCTGTTGCCTTGTGCCAGCGCCTCAATCCCGCAGCGTGTCCCCACCAGCATCGCCGCGAACATCAGGACGATGTGCGGCCACAACACGAAGGCCGGCACCGGATCTTTGAAACGAATCACAACCGGGTGAACGGTCAGGTCGCGGCGGAAGCCTTGGCTGTCGGTCAGCACGATGTAGTAAGCGACCTTGCCTGCTGCCGGTTGTCGTGGGATCATGGCCAGCAAGTCGTTGCCGTTGCGGACCAGCGGCCGCATGTGCCATGGGTCGTCGCTGTTGACCCGCCGCCAGCGCATCTCACCGCTGACGGTCATCGGCACGGCCAGGCGCACCTCGGCATCCGCAGTCGTAACCTGCGATGTCGGCAGACGGTACTTGGCTGTAGCGCCGTCGATAATCACTTCACCGCGCACCGGGTAGGTCGGGCCGGTCACGCGCTGATAGGCAACCGAAGCCAGGGTAATGACCGTGGCCAACGTCCAGAGCAAGATCAGGCGGCCGCGCCGCGGCCTTAAGATTTGGGGTTGATCGATCATGCGCGCAATATTCGCTGTCGGCTCGATTCAAATCAAGACAAGAAATCCTTGCGCAATACCGTCGTTCCCGCTAATTAGGCAACAACCATGCCCAAACGGTTTCGGCAATTACGATTACTCGCGCATCCGGCGGCCGCGATGAGTTGCGTTCTCATCACCTGCGCGCTGCTGGCGTGCTCGCAACACACCGACACAACCGTCGTCGCCTCACGTTTGGCCGAGGCGTCTGGAATTCTCTTTGATTCCGACACGCTGTTCATCGTCAGCGACGATGTTGCCGGTTCGTACTTTTCGTTGCCGGCAGCGGATATCAAGAGCGGGTTCATTCCGATCGACTCTGACCGCCTGACCCGCATCACTATTCCCGGCGCCGAGTTGTTCAGCGATCTGGAGAGCATCGACCGGCTTGCCGATGGCAGGATTGCGCTGCTGTCGGAGGATCTGCACGCGCTGGGTGCTGTCGTACAGAAAGCGGGTAGCCCGGCACTGGAAATCGTCGCGCAATTCGATCAGACTTTGACTGAACTCGGCAATCGCGGGCTCGAAGGCGTCGCGGTCCGGCCGCTGCCCGGCGGCGCCAGTCTGATCGCCGTATCGTGGGAGGGCGGCTATCCGGAACGTCAATCGCTGCCGGCGCAACTGCGCGAGACGGTCGGCAACAGCCCGTTGAATCCGATCGTTGTAATCGATACGATTCCGCCCAACGGCAGCGCCGGTTTTGTCGACAAACCGGCGCGCTCGCTGGCGCTCACTGCGTCGGACGACGGCGTACCGCCGCCGCTGGGGCAGCGCTTCCGGGTTGCCGATCTGGTCTGGGCTGCCTGGAGCGACAGCGCCGGAACCAGTGACGGCCTGATTGTGCTCCTGAGTTCCTCCAACTCGCCGGAGCCTGCAAGCGGCCAGAAACGGCGGTTTCAGTACAAGTGGCTGCAACGCTACGATCTCGATGGCAATCCGGTGGGGAATCCACTGGACGTGAGCGCGCTGGCGTCGGCCCAGTGGCGCGATTTCTCTGCCCAAAGCTTGACCACGCTTACAGAACCGCTGCGCTCACGGGCCGAGCAATTCGGTCGCAAGGCTGATGCAGCCGGCTGGGAGAATGTCAATTGGGAAGGACTGTCGTGGTATCAGCGCGGCGAAAGCCTTGTTCTGATCTATGATGCCGGCGCTGACGATCCGCTGTTCGCCCTCGTGGTTGCAATTCCTCAGGACTGGAAATGACGGAGAACTCGCTCAAACCGGCACTGCGCTACTTCCTGCTGCTGATCGTCGCCGCAATCTGGGGGTACGGCATCTATTCGCTTTCCATCTCCGAACCCAAGCAGTGGGACTTCAAGACCTATTATTACGGTGCCATCGCCCACGACCGTGCACTCAACTGGTGGGACCCGGTTGTGTTGAGCGGCGTCGCCCGTGCCGATATCAAGCTGGCTTATGTTTACCCACCTTTGACTGTCTGGTTCTTCAAACCGCTGACCTGGCTTGACTTCTCCGCGGCGTACCAGGTGTGGCTCTTTGTCAAGGTCCTCCTGCTGGCGCTGCTGGTCTTCCTCTGGTGCAAGGCGTTCCTCAAGGACGAAGACCCTGCGATTATTCTGCTCTTCGCCACACTGGCGTACGGATCGTCTGCCTATTGGGACTTGGTAGCAGGGAACATCGGCATCTTTGAACAGGCCGTCTTGTGGCTCGGGCTGTATGGACTGCTCAAGCATCGGCTCTGGCTTTTTACGGCCTGCGTCCTGCTGATTTCGCTGTTTAAGCTCACCTTCATTATCTTCCTGGCACTGCCGCTGCTGCTGCGCGATCGCACCGCGCTCAGATTTGCACTGGTCGGCAGCGCACTCTTTGTCGGCTACCTGCTGCTTAATTATCTCACCTATGCGCATGAGTTCAGTGTATTCTGGTCGATCATTACCAGCATCGATGAGCGTGGCGAGGTCTATAACCACTCGCTGCTGGCGTTTTGTCGCGACTTGATTGACATTTTCCGCGGCACCGGAACCGTTGCCGGAAACACGATGCTGGGGAGCACCATCTATGTCGTGCTGGCTGCGGTCATCCTTTGGCAGAGCTGGCTCGCGTGGCGCCGGCAGAAACCGGGCGATTCCCATGATGACTTCCTGACCTCGCTGGCGCTCTTCACCCTAACCTATGCTTTGATCATGCCGCGCATGAAGACCTATTCTTTTGTCCTGCTGATTCCGGCCAGCCTCCTGGTCATGCGCCGGTACCTGACGCCGCAGAACTTCGTCTTCCTTTTCATCTTGCTGTCGCTGACCAAGTGGACCCCGCTGCCGTTTCCCGATTCGGCCCGGCTCTTGTGGTGGTACTATCCGTGGCTAACAGCGCTGCTGATCTGGGTTTTGCTGATCGTGGGACTGCGCCGGGGCCATCTGCTGGATACTGCTAAGACAACCCCCTAAAACGCAGGAACCCTGCCGATCATTGCCGGAGGGTTCCATGCACCGATGTAGAATGACGAGACGAATCTCTTCGTCCCCACGTTAAACAGAGAAGCAACCATTTTAGTTCGTACAGTCTCAAAGAACTTGTGCGTCAATTCGGGGTGCACGGCACGACCCAGAAAATCAAAAGGAGCTCCTCCCTCACAAAGGAGCTCCTTCATCCCCTCCTCTTCAGTACCCTTCACCGCCAAAGTGTTTCTAAGAGTAACTGACTTCGGGGAAGATGAACGCATATCCTGTGCCAATTTTGCGCACGAGGAGCCCGGAACCTAATTTGTTACTTACCAAGGAGTTGAAAAATGGATAGTGAATATCCCCATTCCCCAATTCGATTGCCCCCGCAGTTCATGCGCGGCCATTCTCGGTCGGCGCTCTGGTGCAAACCTGTAACTCATTGGAAATCAAGATAGTTCTTCGACGCAGCTTTTGCGGCCGCCCAAGCAAAACGGGCGCACTCTCGTGCGCCCGTTACCGGAATAATCGTCGAATTTGGTACTACTTGACGAGCTTCTTCGGCGTGTGCACTGACATCCCATGGACGTCATGCACCGCCTCCATTACAGCCTCCGCCAATACCGGGTGGGCATGAAATACCTCACCCAATCCGTGAGCGGTCATGTCGTTTTGGATCGCGACCGCCGCCTCGTGAATCAAATCCGTCGCGTGGGCGCCGACAATATGCACCCCCAGGATTTTGTCGGTCTTCTCGTCGGCGATGACCTTGACGTGTCCGGCCAGATCGCGCTCCGCCTTGGATTTGCCCAGCACACGGAACAGGAATTGCCCGATCCGCACCTTGTGGCCCTTCTCTTCGGCTTTCTGCTGTGACAGCCCGACCGAGCCGACTTCCGGGTCGGTGAAAATCGTAATCGGCACCGCCTTGTAGTCGACCTTGGCCGGTTTGCCGACGGCGTTGGTCGCCGCGACAATGCCCTCGTGCGAAGCCGTGTACGCCAGCAGGTACTTGCCGGCGCAATCACCGATGGCGTAAATCCCTTTGACCGAGGTCTCCATCTTGTCGTTGACCTTGATCGAGCGGTTTTTGTTCAGCTCGACGCCGATCTTGTCGAGGTTGATATCCTCGGTATTGAACGTCCGGCCCACCGAAACCAGCACTTTTTCCGCGCTGATCGTCTTGCCTGATTCCAGCTGGCAAACGGTCCCGCCGCCGCCGGTGTCGACCGCGAGCACTTTCTCGCCGGTGAAGATCTCGGCGCCATGCTTCTTCAGTTCGCGCTCGATCGTCTTGGATGTATCGATATCTTCGAACGGCAACAGGTGCGGCAGCATTTCCACGACGCTGACCTTGGTGCCCAGTTCGGCGTACAGGCAGGCGAACTCGCAGCCGATCACGCCGCCGCCGATGATCGTCAGCGACTGCGGCAACGACTTGGGATGGATA
>JADYYF010000120.1 GCA_020853795.1 Candidatus Zixiibacteriota bacterium | reverse complement strand
CGCGGCATTCATGCTGGGCCTCAAGCGCGTGATTGACGTCATCATGCTGCGCGGCGTCTACGCCTAAGTCACCGCGACGCACACCTCGATTATTCCCGCCGCTCGCCTTCGGGCGGCGGATTTGTTTGTACTCGATTTTCGACAGCAGCGGGCAACTTCGCCGGTCCGGCGGCGTAGAATCTGGCGACAGTTTTTTTTTGGGAGACTTTGCGTGCGACCGCTGACAACTCTCTGGCTTATCGGAATTGCTTTCTTCGCTCAGGTCACGCTCAAGGCCGACACCAAGTGGCTCGCCGGCTCGTGGGAAGGCGCTTTTGTGCGCGACGGCGCCATCCAAGAGGTCTTGGTAGATCTCTCCGTCAACCCCGACGGCTGGAGTGGCTACTACGCGATTCCGGAGCTGGCAATCTATGAAGAGCTGCTCCGCGACATCGAAGTCTCAGATTCTCTGCTTACGCTAAGCTTCAACTATGGTCGCTTCGAGCTGGTTCCGCACGCCGACATCGAACAACTGACTGGCATCAACACGAAATGGGGTCCGCCGGTACGACTGCATCTGAAACGTGCTACCGCACCTCTGCAGCTGTGGTTTACGAAGACGGATGTCACGATCAACAGCGGGGAGGCCGCGCTATCGGCAACGGTGTTCAAGCCCCGCGGCGCCGGCCCGTTCCCCTTGGCCGTGATCGTGCACGGCGGCGGTGACAGCACCCGGGCCGATTGGGTCTATCGCTCCCATGCCTATGCGCTGACGCAACGCGGCATAGCCGTGGTGCTCTACGATCAGCAGGGGAAAGGGCAGTCCTCCGGGAACCGCGAGGCTACGCTCTTTGAGCTGGCGGACGATGCTCTCGCAGTGCTGAACGAGACGCGCACTCTGCCGGGAATCAAGTCGGATCGTGCCGGGTTGATTGGCGTCAGTCGCGGAGGTTGGGTGGCGACGAATGCCGCCGCGCGATCTTCGCAAGTAAACTTCCTGGTGCTGTTTCAAGGTCCGGCACTCAGCGTCGAAGCGCAGGAACTCGACGGCCTGGCGCGGACAATGCGCGCCGCAGAATTCACCGAGCCGCAAATCGACTCGGCCGCCGCGCAGGCCCGACTGTACTTCGAACTGGTCAACGAGAAGATCGACTTCACCAACTTCAAGAAACGTTCCTACTCCGCCGCCCGGGTCGGTTGGAGCGATTTTGGCCACTTCGCCGATTCCGCCGATGATGCCGATCTGACCTGGTGGCGACTCAACGCTTACGACCCCGCGCCCGATCTGCGACGCGTCCCATGCCCCGTGCTGGCACTGTTCGCTGCCAACGATACTCACGTAGCGCCGGAGAGCAATCTTGCCTTGATGGAAACCTGCGTCAAGTCAGCGGGCCGGCCATTTCGAGCCGTTGTGATCCCCAATCTCGGACATGCCGTTGCGACTTATCAGACCTTACGCGGCGGCAAGTGGGATTGGCCGCGTGGATTCTGGGTCTGGTCGCAACGTCCGCCACTCCTCGATGATGCACCGTCGTCGTGGATCAAAGCACTCAACTAAACACCACTTGATTAATCCATCCCGCCGCCGTGTTGCGGCACTCGTCCACCCGCAATTTTATAGGGAACGGCTGCGCTGAAATCGTATTATAGAGGGTGATGTTCGGAGGACCCGATTGTGATTGACTGGCAACAAGCGATCATTGCCTTGCCGATTCTGTTTCTCTCGCTGACCGTGCACGAGTTCGCGCACGCTTGGTCGGCGTACAAGTTGGGCGATCCCACCGCCAAGGCACTTGGGCGGCTGACGCTCAATCCGATCGCACACATGGATTTGATGGGCGTGCTGATGATGATCGCCAGCGGTTTCCGGTTCGGCTGGGCCAAACCGGTGCCGATCAACCCGGCCAATTTCCGCAACTGGCGGCAGGGGACACTCTGGGTCAGCCTCGCCGGTCCGATCTCGAATATCATGCTGGCCATGCTGGCGGCCGTGCTGTTCCACCTGCTGCCGCACGTGGGTCTGGGTGAACGCGACCTGTCGGTGGGCTACAACTTTGTCTATCTGATGATCGTGATCAATTGCTCGCTGGCGTTTTTCAACATGATTCCGCTGCCGCCGCTGGACGGCTCCAAGGTGCTGATCGCGCTCTTGCCGCCCGAGTACGAGAACTTCGCCATCGGACTCGAGCGTTATGGCCCGATGATCCTGCTCGGGATCATCTTCATGGGCTTCGTCTTTCCGATCTCGCCGATCTGGGCGATCATCGGACCGTTTGTCAAGACCACCGTCAATCTCCTGACCGGCTTTCCCCTGACCTGATCGTGCACAAACTGATTTGGGTGGGCATGGCGGGGCTGCTGATTCTGAGCGGCTGTGCTGCGCGCGGTGTCCTCACCGACTCTCCATCTCTGGAGCTTCGGGAACTCGTGGCGCGGCAAGAAACGGAAGCCCAGAGCTTCGCCGCGCTGGTGCGTGTCAAGGCGCAGCGCGACGGCAAGTTTGATGATTTCCGCGTCGAGGTCTTCAGCGCCGCCCCGGCGCACACCTCGCTTTACCTGCGCGGCTTCCTCGGCCAGGCAGTGCTCAAAGCGGTAATCAGCGGCGACTCCCTGACGGCCTATTTCCCGCGCGAAAACCGCTTCTTCCACGGCAGCCGCAGCGATCTGGATGCCGGCGAGTTGCAGCAGTCGGCGCATGTGATCGACGCATTGTTGGCGCTGCTGCGCGGAACGATTCTGCTTCCTGACACGGCGCACTGGCAGGTCGACTACCGCCAAAGCAAAAACCTTCTGCGCCAGCAAGCCATCGATCGCGATCACGAACTTGCACTCAATGCGCGAATCGGCATCGACGCAAAGCACACGCCGCCACTGGAACCTGATGAAGCCGAACTCGTGTCACGCGATGGCCAATTCCGCGCGCGCCTCTTCTTCCAGAGCGTCAGCTTTAACCGCGATATTCCGGCCGCCAAGTTCACGCTCGAGATTCCCCCCACTGCCACCGCCGTCAGCCGCGACGAGGTTGTCGAACTGCTGACCGGTATGTCGCAGTGACCCACCGATTGCCGGTTTGACAAATCGCTTGTTTCCGCCTACCTTAGGCAACTAATGGTGGAGTGCGTCATACCATGAGCCCGGCCCTGCGCCTGTATCGCTACTTCCTGCCGTACCGGAAGCACCTGATTCTTTCGCTGGTGTTTATGGTGCTGTTTGCGCTGACCTCGCCGATGCTGATCTATCTGGCCGCCACGCTGTTCACTTCGCTGTTCGCACCCCAGACGGCAGCAGCGCCCGCGCCGGTGCCGGCCGGATTCCTCGACGACCTGAGGGGCCACCTCGATCACGCGCTCGAATCATTGCTGCATGGCGCCACGCCGGAAGCCACCTTGCTCAACCTGTGCATCGCGCTGGTGCTGATCACCATCGCCAAGAATCTGTTTTTCTACTTCCAGGGATTTTTCGCGGCCTATGTCGAGCAGGGCATTACCCGTGATCTGCGCGAGCAAATATACGGCCACCTGCTCAAATTGCCGCTGCCGTACTTCCATCGCAACCGCACCGGCAATCTGATGTCGATCGCGATGAACGACGTCACCAAAATCCACGAGACCTTCAACAACACTTTCAATTTCCTGATCCGCGATCCGCTGCTGATTCTGATCTACCTCGGCACGATGATCGTGATCAGTTGGCAGTTGACGATGGTGATACTGGTGGTGCTGCCGCTGATCTCGCTCGGAATCTACCAGATCGGCAAACTCGCGCGGCGCTATTCCACGCGCGCGCAGGAAGCAGTCGCCGACATTTCCAGTTCGCTGGAGGAGACAATCAACAGCATTCGCATCGTCAAAGCCTACGCTGCCGAACCCAGCGAGGCGCGCAAGTTCAGCACCCGCACCGGGCGCTATTTCCGCACGATGCTCAAAATCAACCGCGTGCGACTGTTCCCGACGCCGATCAACGAACTGCTCGGCGTGACCGCGTTTGCCGTCATCCTCTGGTTCGGCGGACGGCTGGTGCTGCACAATGAATTTCTCGACGCCAAGTTCTTCACTTTCTATTTGGGCGCAATGTTCTCGATTATCACCCCGGCCAAGTCGGTGTCAAGCGTGCACGTTCGCCTGAACGAGGGCATCGCGGCGGCCAAGCGGATCTTTGATTTGATCGACACGCCCGTCAAGGTCGCCGAATCGCCGCAGCCGGTGCAGCTCAAGTCCTTCGCGCGTGAAATTCGCTTCGACAACGTCGGCTTCGCCTATAATCCCGGCGAGCCGGTTCTCGAGAATGTCTCCTTTGCCCTGACGAAAGGAAAAATCGTCGCCCTGGTGGGGCCGTCGGGATCAGGGAAATCCACTTTGATCGACTTGTTGTGCCGCTTTCACGATCCGGAGTCCGGCGCCATCACGATCGACGGCGTCGACCTGCGCGCCGTCTCATTCGCCTCGTTGCGCGGTCTGCTCGGCGTCGTCACGCAGGAAACGATTCTCTTTAATGATACCGTGCGCAACAATATCGCCTATCCGCTGTCCGAGTACGATCCGGCTCTGGTCGAGCAGGCAGCCAAAGCGGCCAACGCGCACAGCTTCATCCTGGAGATGCCCCGCGGCTACGATACCGTCATCGGCAATCGCGGCATGATGGTCTCCGGCGGTGAGCGCCAGCGCCTGGCGATCGCGCGCGCCTTGATGAAGGATCCCGAAATTCTGGTCTTCGACGAGGCGACCTCGGCGCTCGACACCGAGTCGGAACGGCTGGTGCAGGGGGCGATCGATCACCTGATGAAAGGCCGCACGGCCATCGTCATCGCGCACCGCCTGTCGACGATCCTGCATGCCGACCTGATCCTGGTGCTCAAAGACGGCCGCATCGTCGAGCAGGGGCGGCACGAAGAACTGCTGCGGATCAACGGCGTTTATCGCCGCCTGTACGATCTGCAATTCGAGAGGAATCATGCAGCAGAAGTTAGAACGGAAAGCGCCTAAACTGGCGCGCTTTCTCAAAGAGTTCGAAATCCAGTTCAAGTGGCTGTTTATCTGGCTCTTCTTGCGCCTGCTCTCCGGCCCCAGCCGGCGCCGCCCCAAACCGATCGACCCGCGCCGGGTGAAAGCCGTGCTGTTCCTGCGGCAGGACAAAATCGGCGATATGGTGGTCATGTTGCCGACGCTGCACACGCTCAAACATCATCGCCCCGATATCACCATCGGCGTGCTCGCTTCACCGGTCAATCAGATGGTCGTCGAATTCGACCGCTCGGTGGACAAGATTCATATTTACCGCAAATCCCTGCCGGCCATGCTCAAAACCTTCCGCGAGGTGCAGAAGATCAACTACGACATGGTCGTCGATCTGATGACCGGCACGTCCGTGACCTCGCTGGTCATCGCCATGCTCTGCTCGCCGCGTGCCTACCGCGTCGGCATCGGCAAGGAATCATTCCGCAAATATTACGACTACTACACGCTCGAGGCGATGAATCACGCCAAGCGCCTGCACATTACCGAGATGTTCCGCGCCACCATCGAACCGCTCGGCATTCCGCTGCGCGACGGCGTGCGCGACGGCAAACTGGCGTTAAGCGAAGCGCAGCAGCGCCGCGGTGCCGAATTGGCGCAGCAACTTCGCGATCCCCGCTATCGCGGCCTGATCATGCTCAACGTCTCGGCGGGGAAGACCGACCGCACACTGAGCCAGGCGAAATTCATCCGGCTGGTCGGTGACGTCTCGCGCCGCTATCCCGACCTCCAGTTCATGGTCTCGTATGCACCGAATGAGCTGCACCTCGCCAAGAAGGCACACGCGGCCGGAGGCGAAAACGTGACCTTGCTCCCGCGCGGCGTCAAGATCATGGAATTGGCCGCGCTCATGCCGCATCTGGATGCCATCGTCTCGGTTGACACCTCGGTCTGCCATATCGCCGCCAACCTCGATGTGCCGCTGCTCGCGATGTTCACCGGCAATACCTTCAATCTCGCCCGCTGGCACCCCTACGGCCGGCGTGTCTGGGTGCTGCAATCGCCCGACTGGAAAGCCGTCGACGGAATCACGTACGAGATGTTGGCCGAAGCCGTCGACAACTTCATCGCCGACTTGACCCGGCAGTCAATTTTGCAAAGGACGGCCTGAGTGCCGCGACTGTCAGTCATTATCATCACGCTCAACGAGGAACGCAATCTCCGGCGCTGCCTCGAATCGGTGCGCTTCGCCGATGAAATCGTTCTCTACGACACCGGCTCGACCGACCGTACACTCGAGATTGCGCGCGAATTCAACTGCCGGATTCTGGAGATGGCGTTTTCCGGTTTCGGCATTGCCAAACAGAAGGCGCTCGATGCCGCGACCGGCGACTGGGTGTTGTCGATCGATGCCGATGAAGAACTGGACGAAGAACTGCAGCGCGCGGTGCAGGCGGCCATTGCCGGCGGGGAACATGCCGGCTACGAGCTCGTGCGCAAGAGCCAATTTCTTGGGCGCTGGATCATGCACTCCGGCTGGTATCCCGACCGGATCCTGCGGCTGTTCCAGCGCGAGCAGGCGCGCTTCACCGACGCCCGGGTTCATGAACGCGCCGTGGTCGACGGCAGTGTCGGTCAGCTGACGGGACACATGCTGCACTACACCTACGGCGACATTTCGCAGTACCTAAAAAAAATGGACCAGTATTCGTCGCTGTCGGCGCTGACCCTCCACAAAGACGGCCGCCGTTTTGCCACCTCTCAATTGCTGGTCAAGCCGCCGGCCTACTTCGTCAAGATGTACCTGTTGAAAAGCGGTTGGCGCGACGGCCTCCCGGGTCTGATCCTGGCGCTGCTGTCGAGCTTTCACGAACTGGTCAAGTTCGCCAAACTCTGGGAAGTGGAGCGCCGATGAAGCACCTGATCCTCGCTCGCACCGATGCCATCGGCGATCTGATTCTGACGATTCCGGTCGCGCGCGCCATCAAAGAGCAGCACCCGGAAATCTCGTTGACCATGCTGGTCTCGCGCTATGTCGTGCCGCTGATCCGCAAGGAGCCATATTTGGATCAGATCATTACAATCCCGGGCCGCGATCTGCACGAGCCCGGCCGTGTCAATGCGTTCTCCCGCGATCTGCGGCGGCTTGGCGCCGATGCGATCCTCTTTTTCTATCCGCGGCCGTGGCTGGCACTGGCTGCTTGGTCGGCGCGAATCGAACAGCGGATCGGCACCGGTCGACGCTTCTATAGTCTGCTCTTCAACCGCCGCGTCAATCTCGGCCGCAAAAACAGCGGTCTGCACGAGCTGGAGTTGAATTATCGACTTGCGGAATCGGTGTTTCCGGAACTGAAGCGATTTGAGCCCCACTTGCACAAGGATCACGAAGCCATTGAAGCGGCGCGCCTGCTCATGGAAGACGTCGGGGCGATTGGGGGAAGATACGTCGTTGTGCATCCGCTCTCGCATGGATCGGCCCCGAATTGGCGGCTCAACCGGTATGCTGAGCTGACGCGCCAACTGGCGCAGGCCGGGATCGAGTGCCTCGTCACCGGCTCCGAGCTGGAGCGCGATCTGATCGAGGCGGCATTCGGTGCCCTTGACCCCCGCATTCACCTGGTGGCCGGCCGCACTGACCTGCCCACCCTCGTGGCGCTGATTCGCGGCGCGCGCCTGCTGGTGTCCGGCAGCACTGGACCGATTCACATCGCCTCGGCCGTCGGCACCTTCGCTGTCGGCATCTATCCTCCGGAATCAGCGCTGGCGGCGACCCGCTGGGGGCCGCGCGGTCAGGCAAACAAATTGTTCGCGCCGCCGGTACATGCTTTGAAGGGCGATTTACAGGCGGCGATGGAGACGATCGGCGTGGATGAAGTTGCCCGCTTCATCGGCCGACACCTCGATGCCGATAATGTTACCAAGGCAGGTTGAGCGGCACTGTGGACAAGTTCGTATACCCCAATACCAGTGATCTTCTGACGCGCTATCGCACGCCGGTCGGGTTGATGAACCTGGCGGAATTCGTCATTCAGGTCGAAGCGATGAATTCCAATATCAACATCCCGGTGGTGCGTAAGGCGTACGAGTTCTCGAATTGGGCGCACAAGGGGCAAAAGCGTGCCTCCGGCGAACCGTATATCGAACACTGCCTCAATGTGGGCTTCATTCTGGCTGAGCAGCATCTTGACGGCGACACCGTCGCCGCCGGACTGCTGCACGATGTGGTCGAAGACTGCAAGGTCAGCATCGATGAGATCGCTCGCGAGTTCTCCCCGGAGATTTCTGCGCTGGTCGATGGGGTGACCAAGCTCGGCCATTTCCACTACAAGAGCAAAACCGAAGAACAGGCCGACTATTTCCGCAAGATGTTGATTTCGATGGCGAACGATATCCGCGTGATTATCATCAAGCTCGCCGACCGCCTGCATAACATGCGCACGCTCGAATACCTGCCGCACGACAAGCAAATCGAGATCGCGACCGAAACACGGGAAATCTTCGCCCCGCTGGCGCACCGCTTCGGCATGGCCAAGATCAAGTGGGAGCTGGAAGACCTCTCTTTGAAATACTTGAAAGGCGACGCCTATCGCTATTTGATGGAACGAATCGATCTAACCCGAGCCGAGCGCGAAGGCTATATCGACGAAATCTGTGGCACCCTCGGCAAGGCACTACGCGACGAGGGTCTGCAGGTCGAGATCACCGGCCGCGCCAAGCACTTCGACTCCATCTACCGCAAGATGGTCAAGCGGCAGAAACCGTTCGAGGAAATCTACGACCTGATCGCGATTCGCATCGTGACACCGACGATCCGCGATTGCTATCACACGCTCGGCGTCATCCACCAGATGTGGACGCCTGTGGCCGATCGCTTCCACGACTACATCGCCACGCCTAAACAAAACGGCTACCAGTCGCTGCACACGACCGTCGTCGGGCCCAACGGCCGGATGGTCGAAATTCAAATTCGCACTCCCTCGATGCACTATATCGCCGAGTACGGTATCGCCGCCCACTGGCTCTACAAGGAGGGCAAACATGTCCTCGACGAGAGCGACCGCCAGTTGTCCTGGCTGCGCGAAGTCCTCGATTGGCAGAAGGACATGACCAACCCCGAGGAATTCATGGAGTTCCTCAAGATCGATCTCTTCCAGGACGAAGTGTTTGTGTTCACACCGAATGGCGAGCTTAAGCACCTGCCGCTGGGTGCTACCGCGCTCGACTTCGCCTTCGCCGTCCACACCAACGTCGGCGTCCACTGCACCGGCACCAAGGTCAACGGCCGGCTCGTGCCGTTCGACACCGTGCTCAAGTCGGGCGACGAAGTCGAAGTAATGACCTCGCCGCATGCGGAACCGTCGGCGGATTGGCTGAAGATCTGCAAGACCACCTCGGCGCGCGCGAAAATCCGTAAATACCGCAAACAGAAAGGTTTCGAGGAGTCGTTGGCGCTGGGCAAAGAAATGTTCGAGCGCGCGATCAAGAAGCGCAACGCCAAGTATCCCAGTGATGAGGATTTGCTCGACGCCGCGCTGGCACTGTCGTACCCCGGCATTGAGCCGATGTTCTCCAAACTCGGCTCCGGCGATCTGGCGCTTGGCAGTTTGATGGCCAAGCTCTTCCCCGAGGAATTGACCCAGCCGGAGAAGCCCTCGATCATCAAGAAATTCGTCGACCGCGCGCGCGGCGGCAAGGGAATACGAGTCGAAGGGATGGGGAACATGATGTTCCGCTTCGCCAACTGCTGCCAGCCGGTGCCGGGCGAAAAGATCGTCGGCTTCATCACCCGCGGTCGCGGACTGTCGATCCACCGTGCCGACTGCGTCAACGCGATCATCGCGGCGCAAGAACCGGAACGGCGAGTCGACGTATCGTGGGACGTCGGTACCGAGCAAAACTTCCTCGTGCGGCTGGCGATTGTGGTTGAGTACCGGAAGAATATTTTGTACGATATCACGGAAGTGATGGCGAATTGCGACGCCGAGGTGCGCGGCGCGGAGCTGTCGACCAAGGGACCGGTGTCCGTCGGCAATTTCGTGCTCGAGATCAAAAACATCAGTCACCTCAACCGCGTGATTGCCGCCATCAAGAAAAAAATTCCGCGCGTGGTGCGCATCGAGCGCGTCTACGGCGGCGAAACCGAAACGACTGAGAGCAGCAGTGACTCCGAATCCTGACAAGTGCCCCCGTTGCGGCGCCGCGCGCACCGGCGAGTTCAAGTACTGTCCCCAGTGCGGTGCCAACTATGATGCCTTGAACAAGATCAAAACGCCCAAGCCGCAGAAGGAGACTGTGCGCCGTCGCCGCTGGGAATGGGCGGCATTGGTCGGCGTCGTGCTGCTGACCGCCGTCATTTTTATAGTTTACACCGCCGCCAAGGACAACATCGTGCCGGCGCAGCCGCCGGCACAGCAACAGTCACAGCCGCAACAGCAAGCGACGAATCCAGCCGCGACAATGCCGTTGGGCGACGATTTCAATAGCATCGTTCAGCGCGGCCACCAACTGATGGATAGCCGTCAGTTCGCCCAGGCCATTCCCATGTACGAACGCGCTCTCACTCTTGATTCGCTCCAACCCGACATCATGGTTGACCTTGGCGCTTGCTATCATGCCGTTGGCGACTTCGAAGAAGCCACGTTCCAGTTCCGCCGCGCGCTGGCCCAGCAGCCGAATCATGCGATCGCAATCTTCAACATGGGTGTCGTAGCCATGACCGTCAGCGATACCGCTTCCGCCCGGCAGTGGTGGACCAAATTCCTCGAGGTGGCGCCCGATTCGCCGCAGGCGCCGACCGTGCGCGAGCGGCTGAAGAACTTGTAGCCGCGCCGTGAGCACCGGACCGCAACTCTCCGTCCGCAGTATCGTTCGTAATCTCCTCGATTTTCTCTACCCGCCGACTTGCCAGATTTGCCGGAAGATGTTCGAGTCGACTGACGACAACATCTGGCTCTGTCCGGCTTGCCGCGCCCAACTGCAGCTCCTGCCGTCGCCCCTGTGCCCGGTCTGCCGCACGGCCCTGCCTGATCCGGAACGCGGTTGCAGCGCCTGCCGTCGCCGCGCTCAATATCGCTGGCTCTACGCGCTCAGCGTCTACGACGATCGCTTCTCGCACCTCGTCAAGGCCTTCAAGTATGAGAATCGCGCGGACTTGGGAACCTATCTCGGACGATGGCTGGGCGAGCAATTGCGTTCGTTTCCCCTGAGCGCTGAGATCGAAGCCGTCTGCGCGGTGCCGATTCATCCGCGAAAGGAACACCGCCGCGGCTTCAGCCAGACCGCCATCATCGCCGCCGCGGTTGCCGAGCAACTCGACGTCGCCTACGCGCCGGAGCAACTGCGACAAGTTCGGCGCAATCGCGATCAGATTGGCCTGACGGTGGAGGAGCGCTTCCGCAACGTGCACGAGGTCTTCGCCGTGGCCGAGCCCTTCGATCTCTACGGCAAGTACGTGCTCCTGATCGATGACGTCACGACCTCCGGCGCGACCCTCAACGCCGCAGCTTTCGTGCTCAAACAAGCCGGCGCGCGGCAGGTCGCGGCCGCAACGCTGGCGATGGCGCTGGAGGACGGTGTCGATCCGGCCGAATTGCACGCGCTCCTGCCGGAGGATTTCTGACCATGAAGGAAGAAATCGGGCTGTTCCTCAACCATCTCGCGCTCGAACAGAATCTCGCCGAGCATACGATCGTGTCGTATCGTCACGACTTGGAGCAACTGGCCGAGTTTGCTCAGAGTCTGGGGATCAAGTCGTGGCGCGAGGTCAACAAGACGGCGCTGATCGAGTACCTGGCTCTCTCCGGTAAGCTCGGTCTGGCGCCGGCCACGATGGCGCGCCGCTTGTCGGCCGTCCGCGGATTCTTCCGCTTCCTGGTGCGCGAAAGAATACTTGCGGCCAATCCCACGCAACACCTCGAATCGCCGCGTCTGTACCGCAACCTGCCGGTCGTACTCTCTCTTGACGAAGTCGAAAGCATCATGAACGCCGTCGATCTCGAATCACGCTTCGGCCTGCGCGATCGTGCCGCCCTGGAAATCCTCTACGGTTCCGGCTTGCGCATCTCAGAATTGATCAATCTGACCTGCAATAATCTCTTCCTCGAACTGGAGGTCGCCCACCTGCGCGTAGTCGGCAAGGGAAGTAAGGAGCGGCTGGTGCCGGTCGGCGCCGAGGCCGTCCACTGGCTGCGCCGGTATCTCGAAATGGAACGTCCGCTGCTGGCCAACGACCAGTCGCAGGATTATGTCATTCTCAATCGCTTCGGGCGCCAACTCTCGGCAATGGGGATGTTCAACCTGGTGCGCAAAGCGGTGACGCGCGCCGGGATCACCAAAGCGGTTACACCGCATACGTTTCGTCACAGCTTCGCCAGCCATCTGGTCGATGGCGGCGCCTCGCTCCGGGCGGTGCAGGAAATGCTCGGGCACGCCGATATATCTACTACACAGATTTACACCCAGTTGAATCGGTCTTACTTGAAGTCTGTGCAT
>JADYYF010000119.1 GCA_020853795.1 Candidatus Zixiibacteriota bacterium | reverse complement strand
GGCATGGTTGACTTAAGTTTTCGCCCTCGCGTTCGAAACTAATAGTAGCGGGACGCTGTTAGACTAAAGTGAGAGGAGGAGAGGGCAATGACAGCGAAATCACTCTGCTGGCCGGCGATGGCAACCATCCTCACATTCATCGCCGTCACGATCTTCGCTGTACCAATCACCGCCGGTCAAACTGACAAGGATGACCTCTACGCCACCCAGATTTCGGGCGGCAAAACCAAACCGCTGGTTGACATCGAGAGCCGACTCAAACGTCCCGACACCGAGCGGCCGATCAAAAAGGTCGAGCCGACTCGCCGCGTCACCACCACCGATACCACGGCCGTTGAAGACGCCTCCAGGTATCAGCTTTACATCGACCCGGTGTATCCGAAGAAGGCGCGCGTCGTCAACAAGGAGGGTGTGGTCGAAGTGAACATCACGTTCGACAAGAAGGGCAAGATGAAAGATGCCCGGATTGTCAGTTGCTCGGCGCCCGATTGGGGATTTGAGCAGGCGGTTCTGGCAGCGGCGCTGGAAGCCCGCCTCTCCGGTCACGGCGACCGCGAGATCACTGTCAAAGCGACGCTCAAGTTCCAGTTGCGTTAGGCATTCGGACCGCAGCGCACCGATTCAGACCAGACAGGCAGGCCAGCGCCTGCCTGTATCCATTTGTACTCCGGTAAACAGAAACTGTGGGGCAAGTCTCCTTGTAGAGTTTCGTTTGTCACGAACATCCACGAGGAGACCTGCCCTTTGGAAGGACTACTTACAGTTGGCGCACGGCGCTGGACCGCCGGCGAAGATGTAACTGATCAAGTACACCGCATCGGAGATCGTTACCTGCCCGTCGCAAGACGGATCGCCTTTGGTGGTCGATCCCGGTGCCGGACCGCCGGAAAAGATGTAGGCGATCAAGTAGACAGCATCTGAAATCGAAATCGATTCGCTGCCATCGGCATCACCGCACATATCCGGCTGAATCACGTTGATCGCGAAGTTCTTGTCGGTAATGACCGCGGCCTGATCCTGCGCCCGTGCTGTGAAGTTAATCACGCTGGCCGTGGTCGGCGTGCCGGAGACCAGACCCGCCGCCGACAGCGAGAGGCCGGTGCCATTGAGGTTGTGATTCAGGTCGCTCCAGGTGACCGTGCCGGTGCCGCCGGTGCTGATCAACTGCTGCGAGTATGCTGTGCCGACTTCACCGTCCGGCAGTGATTCGGTAGTGATGACAAGCGGGGCGGCCGACTGCAGCGGCGGGAAGACTATCAGATCGACCCACGCTTTGTCCGAACCGACCGATTGCGACCCATCCTTGACATACTTCCACTGGAAAGTGCGCGATCCGACGGTGACAGGATAAGAAGCTTGCGCCCAACCGACGGAGCCGGACCAGGAAGCTTTCTTCACGCCATCGATGTAGAATTCGAGAAAGTCCCAGTTGGATTCAGAAGACACCTTGTAATAGAACGAAACATTACCGGCCTGAGCAATCGTAAGTGTGACGGTCATCGTCGAGTTCTGACTGTGGGTGATAGTCCCCGAGGCGGCTGCATAGGCGCCTTCATACATGCCGGAGCTGACGATCGTCCAGGGTTGATTGCCGCCGAGCACCCAATTGTAAGCCGTGAAGTTGCCGTCCTCAAAGTCTTCCACCGCTTGTCCGAGAGTCAGCGAGAAGAAGGCCGAATCAACATAGCCGCCGTCGGCGGCGATGTCGATGCGAAACGGAGCGACGTGGTTCACCGGGCAGGTCGGCGATACGGTAAACGCATATTGCGCGTTCGACTGCGCCGAGCCGCCGTTCTGGGCGATGGTCGGGTAGGTTGAGGTGTTCTGCGTGATTGTGAGGTATGGATCGGTGCTGGAGAGGACGCCGACTGCATTTGTCGCAGCACCACCTCCCTCATTGTAGAGGGTGATGTACATCGAGACGGCTTCACCGGGGTCGATGCCGGCCGGCGCGGTGTCATCGAGGTAGCTGATCACCGGGATGGTTGGCACCGGTTGGAGCTGGACGTCGACGACCGTTGCAGTGTTGGTCAGGACGAGCACATTGCCGACGGTCTGTGTGATGTAACCCGGCGCGCTGAAGCTGAGGTTCCACGTGCCGTTGGCGATTGGGCGGTAGTAGTTGCCGTGATCGGGATCGGTGCGCACGTGGCTGGAGTCGGCATCGTGAGCCGTGACAGTTACGAGCGCCGGCAGCGGCAGACCAGTATTCGCATCGGTGACCGTGCCGCGGATGCCGAACATCGCCTGCTCCAAGAAACGCAGGAATGACAGGCGCAAATAACCCCAGTAGGTTGGTAGCGAAGAGCCCGACACGAGTTTTGTGGTCGAAATCTCGATACAGACTTCGCGGCAATGACGCCAGTAGTTCATCCAGTCCTGACGACCGCCGTCCACTTCGTACCAGTCAAAGCCGTTGGTGATGCCGTCATTGTAGCCGGTCATATAGCCGCCGCCGGCGGCCACTTGCGCGGTGTCGGCGAACTGGTGGCTAATTGTCTGATACCAGGCATCATCAACATGGCGCGTAACCCAGGTATCCCACGGATAGTTGACGACTTCGGTGCCGCCATGGAAGTTGGCAGAGACCACAAAGCTGTGCTGTTCGGCAAAGGCCATGAAGGCCTGCGTTTCGACCTGCCAAGCCTCGCCATCAGGATGCGGGCCGTCTTGCGGGTCGGGGTAGTTGCGATTGAGATCGACACCGTTGGCGTTGTAGCGCCAGGCACCGGAAACGGTGGTATTGCCGGAGCGATAAGTACCGTCGGGATTGTGCAGCGGATTGATGTAGATCTCCATGTTGTTAACCATGGTTTGGATACGCGTGTTGCCGGCATTGTAGCCCACCAGCAGCGAGTCGATCAAGCGCAGCATCGATACGTAGCCGGTAGTTTCATCGCCGTGCATTGATGATGTGTAAAACACCTCCGGCTCGTTCTCCTCGGTCGCAACGTTATCAGAAATCTTGGCGACCAGAAGCGAGCGACCCTGAACGGTAGTACCGATGTTGATGATCTGGCAGAGACTGGGGTAATTGGTCGCGAAATCATTCATCATCTGCACGTAGGCAGTGTAGGTGGGATAGACATCCCAAGCCATGGCGTCGCGGCTGCTCGCGGCCATATCCACTGGGCCAACGTCACCGGGATTCGGCAGCATCGTGTACGCATAGCCCAATTTCTGGAATTCGGCCAATTGACGATCATTGGCGTAAGCATAGATGGTCGTTCCGGTCGGCGGGGTGGCCTCGTCAATTGAGATGATTTTAGTCAGAACCGAAAGTTCCTTACGGTCCTGGACATCAAAACGGAAGTAGTACTGATTGACCTCCGCTGCCATAGCTGCAAACGTAAGCAACATTAGGCATAAGCTGGTCAGCTTTAGCGACTTAAGCATTGAGTCTCCAACAACACAGGTGCGTTGTCCTCGGGCGGGTTAAAGACCAAATCAGGTAGTAATAGCTCGTATCACAAAATAAGGCAAATCAACCATTTGGCAAGTGAAAATCGATCTCCGAAGCTTTGAACATAAGGCTAAGATAACGTGGCAGTTATAGCGGGTGTGTTTCGTCGAGTTTGGGAATTATCGTCTCCCAGCCGCGTTCGTCTTTCAGGTGGAGAGCCATTGCGGCTGATTGCTCGGATTCCCCGTGAGTTATAAAGACTTTTTTCGGTTGGTATTTGACTGGTTCAAGCCAATGTAATAGTTCGTACCAGTCAGCATGACCCGACATTCCTTCGAACTTGACAATACGAGCGCGCACATCGACCGGCATCTTGTGGATGTAAACCATTTCCGCGCCGTCAGCGAGTCTCCGGCCGAGAGTGCCTTCCGCCATGAATCCTACCAGTGCCACGGTGGTACGGCGATCAGGCAGGCGATTGAGCAGGTGATGGAGGATACGGCCGCCGGTCATCATACCACTGGAAGACATGATGATCGCCGGCCCTCTGAGTTCGTTGAGGGTCTGCGACGATTTGCGGGTGCGATGTAACGTAACGTTGTCGCCATCGAGCACGGATTTAGCGCCACCGAGTTTGTTCAGGTCGATCGAGTGATAGGTCGGGTAGCGTATATAAATCTCGGTAGCAGAAATAGCCATCGGCGAGTCGATGTGAATATGGATCGGCGGGACAAAGTCATTCGTGATCAGGTCGTTGACCAGATAGGTGATTTGCTGCGTGCGACCGATGGCAAAGGCCGGGATCAACAGGATACTGCGGCTGTTGTGGACTTCATTAATCAGCTCTTCAAACACCGTGTGAGCATCTTGAGCTGGATGCATCTTCCCGCCGTAGGTTGATTCGCACACGAGGTAATCGCAGTGCGGCGGCGAAAGCGGATTGGTCGTAAGCGGGTTGCCGTAACGACCGACATCGCCGGAGAAGAAGATTGACTTGCGCTCGACGCCGTCGTCCATTTCAAGCTCGACTCCGGCTGCTCCGAGCAGATGCCCGGCGATATGATAGCGAAAGCGAAACTCTTTGCCGATCGATACCCACTCGTGAAACTTGACGTTGCGGAAAAGCTTCTTCGTGGCCTCGGCATCGTCGATATCAAACAGCGGCAGGACGACTTCATGGCGCGACAAGTGTTTTTTCTGCCGGAATTGGGCGTCTTCCATCTGCAGCATCGCGGTATCCATCAGGGAGACGTGGGACAATTCGACCGTAGGCGGTGTCGCATAGATCGGGCTGTTGTAACCCTCGCGCACAAGCTTGGGCAGGAAGCCGATGTGATCGATGTGCGCGTGTGTCAGAATGACGGCAGAGATTTCCTTGATCGCGAACGGCACCGGCAGCCAGTTGCGTTCACGCAGATCGCGGGAGCCTTGGAACATACCGCAGTCGACAAGAATCTTCTTGTCGTTAACAGTAACCAGGTATTTTGATCCGGTCACGGTTCCGGCGGCGCCATGAAAGGTGATTTGCATCATAGTCAGATTCTCGGGAGCGCCGCGGGGCGCGCATCGTTGACGGGGTTAGCGGTCATCGGGTTTCCATTGGAATGTAAAACAGCTGACCGCGTCGTTCTACCTGGAGAACCACCTGGTTCGCGGTTAGCTTGGCCAGGAGCGCGCGCAGCTGCTCGAGGGATTCGACGCGTTCGCGGTTAACCGCATAAATGATATCACCGGGTTGAATCGTTTGCTCCCACATCAAGCTGCTGCGCGAGCGGGCGGCAACGACGATGCCGGTTTCGTAACGCGGTTTACCGACGTATTGTTCCAACTCGGGATTCAAGTCGAGGCCGAGAATGCCGAGCGGTGCGATCAGGTTGCGCTCGGGCGTCACCAAATTGAACAACAAGTCTTGGTAGTCCTGTCGCTCGACTACGGGAACGCGGACAGAAATCGTGTCGACGCCGCGGAGGACGACGACATCGACGAGTGCGCCTTCAGCCTTACCGTAAAGGTTAACCGTGAATTGGCGGCCATTCTCCATGGTCTTGCCGTCGAGAGAAAGGACAACATCGCCGACTTGCAGGCCGGCAGACTCGGCGGGCGAGTCGGGGTAAACATCGGCCAGGATGACTCCGGGACTGTGCGGCAACTCGAGCGCGGCCGCCATCGCCGCCGTGATAGTCTGGGCATTGACACCGATTTCGCCGCGGCGCACGCGGCCCCGGTCTCTGATTTGGGTATAGACTGCACGCACAATATTGCTCGGAGCGGCAAAGCCAATTCCCTCAGCGCCACCCGATTGCGAGAGAATCGAGGTGTTGATGCCGATCACTTCACCGCGGGAATTCACCAGCGGCCCACCGGAGTTACCGGGATTAATTGAGGCGTCGGTCTGAATGTAGATCATCGGGCTTTCGGGGCGCAACTGCCTGGCGACGGCGCTGACGACCCCCATGGTGACGGAGTTGTCCAGGCCGAGCGGTGAACCGAAGGCGAGCACCAGCTGGCCCTGGCGGACGTCATCGGAGTTGCCAAGTTGGAGAAAGGGCAGGTTGGTTTCCGCGATTTTGAGCACGGCCAAGTCGGTTTCGAAGTCAATACCGACTACCTGCGCGCCGACGACGCGACCACGCGGCCGAACAATCGATCGGCCGGTACCGCCGGACCCGGAGGCCAGCAGGACCTGGATTCGCTGTGCACCTTCGATAACATGCGCATTGGTGACGATGTAGCCGTCGGCGGAGAGCACGACACCAGAGCCGCCTGCCTGCTGACGAGTCAATAGGCCTTCTTCGGACCACAGACCGCCAGCCCCGGGGACGTAGCCCGTGGCAAGAATGCCGACCACCGCCGGGGTGGTGCGATCAGCGAGCGTGCGCAGCGATGAACTCAGTCGGTCAAGTTCATCCGGCTGGGGCTGTGCTCGCAGGCCGCAGCTGAAGAGCAGAATCGATGCGGCTATTATCGGCAGCAACTGGCGCATAGTCCGACCTGACTATTCCTTCGTTCGCGGCACCGGCAGCACGAGGATCGGCACGTGGGTGTCTTTCACCAGTTGCTCGGCGTCGCTGCCGCGCAGATGTTCCAGCAGACCGGTGCGACCGGTAGTTGTGATCACGATCAGGTCACAGCCAAGTTCTTTGGCGGTTTCGAGGATTTCGCGGTGCGGATCGCCTTCGCGAAGCAGGACCTGATGTTTGAGATCGGCGCCGCCGGCGCGCCGCAACTCCTCTTCGAGGATCTTCTTGGCGGCCACCGCGGTGTCCTTCTCTTGCTTGAGGAAGTCGTAGTACTTGATCCGAAGCAACACCATCTCTTCTTTCGACATGAACTCGGGGCGCACATTGAGCAGGACCAGCTCGGCGCCCATGAGCTTGGCCAGTTCGGCGGCACGGTGGAGGCCGGGCGTCGACTGCTCGCTGAGGTCGGAGGGCACGAGGATTTTCTTGAACATCATTTCACCTCGATTTACATGAAGAATATAACCGTCAACAACAAGAACAAGGGTACCAGAATGGCGATCGACCAGAGTATGTAACCAAAGAAGCTCGGCATTGGAATTTTGGCCTCTTCGGCGATTGAGCGCACCATGAAATTGGGTGCGTTGCCGATGTAGGTGTTCGCGCCGAAGAAGACGGAGCCGACTGAGAGGGCGGTCAAGTCTTCAATGAACAGGTGTGCGTTGGGATGGGCCAGCGCGTTCGTGAGAATGCCGGTGACATCGCCGGGCGCGACACCGAGATTACCGAGCGACATATTGAAGAACGTCAGGTAAGTCGGTGCGTTGTCGAGAAACGAGGAAAGCGTTCCGGAGAGCCAGAAATAACTGGCCGGTGACCCGACGATCGAGAACAGCGGCGCAGCCGAGCCGGCGGCACCGGCCTGCAAGATCTTCAGCGGCGCGACGATGGTCATGAAGATGCCGATGAAGAGAAACCCGACCTCCTTGATCGGAAACCAACTGAAGCCGTTGGCCTCGCGGCACTGAGCGGTGGTGGTCTTGAGGCTGACGATGCCGAGAATCACGATCAGTGCGTCGCGTAGCAGCGAGGCGACCTCGAAGTGAATATGAAAGAGGCTGACCTCACCGAGTTTCAAAGTGCCGGAAAGCAGTACGGCGATCACGATACCGAGCAGTAACAGGAAATTGTGGGC
Organism: Candidatus Zixiibacteriota bacterium; assembly: GCA_020853795.1. Classification (NCBI taxonomy): domain Bacteria; kingdom Pseudomonadati; phylum Candidatus Zixiibacteriota; species Candidatus Zixiibacteriota bacterium. Next base: position 1,413 of record JADYYF010000119.1, on the reverse strand, counting down.
ACCGTGAACGCGGAGCGGCTCGTGCGGATCAATGGTGACCGTTCCTCCGCGTGATTTCTCCTTATGGAAGTAGTAGCTGTCAATCACGAAGTAGAGAGCCAGCAGAATGACGGTCGCGAGCACCATCTTGGGCCAGAACTGGAAGGTCCAGAAAAACGGCACGCCGTTCAGAAAACCGAGAAACAGCGGCGGATCGCCGAGCGGCGTCAACAGGCCGCCGATGTTGGCAACGAGAAAGATGAAAAAGACGATTGTATGGACCTTGTGATTGCGGGCCTTGTTCGCGCGGATCAACGGGCGAATCAAGAGCATCGCAGCGCCGGTCGTTCCCATCCATGAGGCGAGCGCTGTGCCAATCAACATGAGCATCACGTTGGTCATTGGTTTGCCGACGAGAGTGCCGGAGAGATAGATACCGCCGGACACGGTGAACAGTCCCCAGAGCAGGATGATGAACGGGAGATAATGCAACAGCATCTCGTGCGCGAGTTCGTGCGCTGCGAGGCCGCCGTAGGCGACGATGAACGGGACGGCAAAGATCAACCCCCAGGCAAACGAGACTTTGGCGAAGTGGTGATGCCAGAAGACCGGCGCGACCATGGGGATGATCGCAATTGAAAGCAAGATGCCGACGAAGGGGATACAGCTCCAGAGTGGCAGACCAGCCCAGGCTGGCGCCGACACCTGTGCCGGAACGTGCTGTTCGAACTCAGCCGCCGTGGAAGCCCCATACGTGGCTGCGGATGCAACCAGCAAGAAAAGGAGGATCAGGACGAGGGGCCTTGGTGAAAAGAGTCCTTGCGGAGACAACTGGCGCGGCGTCTTCATCATAACAGGTTGGGAAGATAGAACTTGTTAAGGCGATAATCAAGGAGCGAATCACCGTGATGGAATGCAGCTTGCGCGAGCATCGGCGCAACGCCAGTAATCTCCTTGATTCTCATGCGGCCGTCGTGTAGCTTCCCGCAATGGATTTGGTCGCTTCATTACGCAGCCTCCTCGGGGAATCAAAGGTCAATACGAATCCAACGGCTCTGCAAGCGGCCGCCATCGATGAGTCAGCTTTGACACCGGTGGTGCCGTGCGCGATCGTACGCGCTGAATCGGTCGGGGATATCGCGGCGACGATCAAGTTTTGTCATGACCTGGCCGTGCCGGTAACGGTGCGGGCAGCGGGCAGTGCGCTGGAGGGGAGCGCGATTCCGGTTGCGGGCGGGATCGTGTTGGATGTTTCAGGTCTTGACAAGGTCATCGCCTTCTGGCCGGAAGACTTGCAGGTAGAGGTCGAGCCGGGAATCGTCTACGAGAAACTGAATGAAATTCTCAAACGGGAGTCGCTGTTCTTCCCGCCTTCACCGGGCGGCAGTTCGGATGTCGCCACGATCGGCGGGATGGTCTCGACGAACGCCAGCG
>JADYYF010000118.1 GCA_020853795.1 Candidatus Zixiibacteriota bacterium | reverse complement strand
GAAGCTGGCATAACCGTTAATGATCTTCACGGCTTGCTGCAGCTCCCACACCTTGGTATCCGGATTGAAGTAGTACAGGAACGCGTAGCGTTGACCTGCCGGCATCGGCTGGCGCAGTGTAATCGGCGTATTGAAGACCAATCCGTCTGGACCGAAATCAAACAAGTAGATCGGTCCCAGCGGTGTCTTCACGACCTTCGCATCAACGGTGATGTCGACGTTTTCACTGACGGCGTCCTTCGGCACATTGATACTGACCGCGAGACCATCGACGGTAAACGCCAACAGCCCGCCGGAAACACCAACCGAAAGAAAGTCCACGTCCAGCCCCAGGTCGATGATCGGGCCAGAGTAAGCATCATCCGCCTTGGCCGAGGCTTCAAACCAGCTTGCCTTCGGATCGGCCGGAATCTGCTCCTCCGGGCTGGTAGCATTACTCGAACAACCCGCCAGGAACGCCAATGACAGGGAGAGGGTGAGCAGCAATCCCAACAGAGAGATTAGTTGCTTTGACTTTCTCGATCGCTTCACGCTTTCCTCCTTCTCGGGCACCCGTGCCGGGCATGCCGCATTCGAAGTTGTCTTTCTCATTGCCGGGGAGAATTGCAAACGTGTTGCCAAAGCTGTCTGGTCGGCGCACATTTGTTCCGACCTGAACTAAGCCGCTGTTGGTGATGTAGTTGCAATTCGAAATCGTGTTTCAAACCAGAACACTTTTTCTGAACAGCGGGGATTTCTGCGAATTCTGAAGGATCTATCCCACACTCTGTGGGAGCGCAGCCATTTTCCGATGCGCAATCGCCTGATTCATGGCTCCACCGAAGTAGCGATAATAGGCCGAGGATAGGAGTAATCGAAAGTACTCATCACCGTTGGCAGAGCGGAAGTCTTCAAGAAGGGAATCCAGCGCCGTCAGCGCCGCGTCGCGCTCATCGCCGTGCTCTTGCAGTCTTGCCAACGCCTTCAGCCGTAGTTCAAACTGCTCCTGGCGTAACGCGTAACCGCGACAAATCTCGTAGCCGCGACGAGCTGATTCAACATCGCCATTCAGCCGGGCAATCTCCGCTGCGAGAAACTCCGCCTCATGTTGATTGCGTGCCGAACCGGTATCCCGGGCGAACGCCTGCAGTTGCTCCAGCAACGCCGCTGCCTCCTTGGTGCGGCGCTCACCGATCAGGAGTCGGCAGCGGCCAACCGTAGCGCGTATCAAGTACTCCTGCGCCTCGGCCTCGGCTGCCAGCTTGATGGCCTCGCCATAGCAGACGTCCGCGAACGCTGCATCTCCGCTGTAAAACCGGCAATCGGCCAGCCGTACCGCCGTTTCCGCCGCCAATTCCGCATCGCCGCATTCCCGTGCATAAGTGGCGACCGCCTGATACTTTTCCGCCGCTTCGCCCAGCCTTCCGAGATGCAAGTCGATATCCCCCAGGTTCCCGATCGTGTAGAAGTGCGGATGCCTCTCGCCCAGATGCACGAAGATGCGATCGGCGGAAGCGAACAACTCGGCCGATTCGCGATATCGTCCCGCCTGAAACAGCAGGTTGGCCAGATTGCCCGACGAGTAAGACAGATTACGTCGATCTCCGGTCTCCCGGAATGCCTGGCGCGCCTGCTCGGCCAACCGTCGCGCCGTGACAAAATCGCCCAGTTCTTCATGAATGATCGCCAGATTGTTCGCCACCCGCCCCTGCAAACTCAAGGGGTTTGCCTGCGGATCAAACGCCAGCGTTCTTTCGAAGCAATCGCGCGCCGCCTCCAACTCACCCGCCGACCAACTGGCCAGGCCGAGATTGTTCAATGCTGTGATCTCGCGCGCCCGGTCACCCGCTGCCTGCGCCAACTGGACCGCTAACCGGCAAGCCTCTTGGGCCTCACGGATCTTTCCGGTGCGACGCAGCAATTCGCCCTCGATCGCCAGGCACTCCGCTGCCAGCGTATTGGAGGCCGCATCGACAAGCCACTTCTTGATAACCGTCAAGGCTTGTCGGCATCGGACATAGCGCGACTGCCGCCACAACGCCCGCGCAAACTCAATCGCCGCCTCCGACCGCTGCTCCGGCTGTTTCGTCGCCCTCGCCAACCGCCGCCACTGCCGGAGGTGACGATACGCTTTCGGAAAGTTGCCTTCCGTCAGCGCGAATCCACTTGCAGCCTGGTGAAAGGCCAGCCGTTCCTGATCGTTTATCGCCGCGTCCTCGAGACGTTGGCGACAATTCTCGTAGTGCAATGCCGCTTCGATCAACGATCCGGAGCGCTCCGACACCTGCGCTGCTTTCAGACTGTAGCGGAACGCCTTGGTTGAATCCTTACTACGCACAAAATGATAGGCCAGTTGTGCTACCGGCGTCGACCGTTGCTCCCAGCGCTCGCCAACAACGCCATGCAGCTGCTGTAGCTCCAGCACCGGGATCCGACCGTAGATCGCCTCACGCACATGGGCGCCGGCGAACGTGTAGATGCTTCCGGCCCCTTCCGTCCCCTCATGGCGCACGAGACCGGTTCGTAGCAATTCGGTCAAACTCGCCGCGGCGCGACTGTGATCCCAGCGTGGCAGTAAGGCCAGCAAATCGTCGGTGGAAAAGGGGGTGCTGAAGATCGCGGCCGCGCGGAGCATTTGCCGTTGAGTTTCGCTGACCGCATCATAGCGGGCCAAAATGATGTCCTCGATGCGCCGATGCAGCACGATCGCGCCCACTGCCGAGGTCACCTCATAGCGGACCGGGTCGGAAAGACGCTGCAGCGAACCGTTCTGAATAAGCTCTGCCAACGTCGTCGCCACCAACAGCGGATTGCCTTGACTCGATTCGACGATCTGTGCCGCCAACTCCGACTCTCGCTTACCTGCGATAAGGACTTCGCCGAGCCAGGCGAGCAACTCGGCCTGTTCAAGGGCAAACAGCGGCAACTGCTTCGCCGAGGCCGGCCCTAATCCGCCATTGCGACTGATCACCATGACTGTCGCCGGTTCAGCCTCCAGCCGTGGCAGTAGTCGCGACATGACCGCCTGCGCAAACGAATCGGCGTTCTCACACGCATCCACGATCAGCACGACACGACCAAGGTGACCGCGAAGCAAGGTCATCGCCAGTTCCGCCGTCTTTTCGACCCGCAGTTCACTGGTCAGTCCGCGTGTCCAGGCGTTGTCCTCCGCCGCTTCCCCGAACAGCGCCGATAACAGGGGCCGCCAGTGTTCATCAATGCCGGCACGCTCGAGTAATCTCTCCTCGGACGCCAGTTGCCCGGAGCTGATTCCCGCGACGGCGGTCAGAATCTCCCCGATCAACCAGCCGCTGTGTCGCAACGCCCCCTTGGTGGCGTCGATGTAGACAATTTCGGCACGATCCGGCTGTTGCAGTGCCGCCGCCACCAATGCCGTCTTGCCGATTCCGGCTTCGCCGCTAATCTCCACACATCGGTAGTCGGTGCCGGACCGGTCTCGCAGCCACTCGCGCAATTGCTCCAGCTCGCGCGCGCGGCCATGGAGCTTGGCGGTCGCCGGTAATTGCCGCGAACCGCCGCTCCAGCCAGCCAGTTCATATACCGGCACATCCTCGCCGACTCCCTTGAGCGCAATCCGCCGCTCGCGCATCCGGCAGAAGTCCCTAACCAGCCCGCGCATCGCTTCGTCCAGCAGCACCGTGCCGTCCTCGGCCTTTGCCATCAGCCGGGCCGCGAGATTGACGGCGTTCCCCATGACGGTGAACTCGCGCCGCTGCTCGGTGCCGACTTCACCGCATAACAACTGACCGTGCGTTGCGCCAACCCGGATCGATAACTCCGGCGACTTCAGTTGCACCAGTTCGACCGCCGCGCGCACAGCCCTGAGTTCGTCGCGGCCCGTTGTCTGCGCAGCGCCGAACAGCGCCAGCAGCTTGTGCCCCGACTTGAACGGATCGATTCGTGCGATCATCCCGCCGTTGTGGTCGATCGTCGTCATGATTCTGGCCAACTCGCGCGCAATCGCTCCGGCGTCGGCGTCCGGTTTGCGCGCCGCCGCAAGAACGAACAGCACGCTGACATTGCGATGCTCGCTATTCAAATCATTGTCCGCCGCAGCCTCGGCGAGACGCGCGCGAATCGCCCCGGGAATGTACTGCAGCAGCGGCGCCAGTGTCCCGGATGTCTCCGCGGCCGCCCACGAAGTCCGGCCCCTTGCACCAACTGCCGTTGGACTCCCGATCGCGCCGCTGACTACCAACTGCCCGGCGGTCGCCTCATCCGCGGTCGCGTATGCCCTTTCAACGGCTTCGCCGAAAATCTCATAATCCAACCGGTCATTCGATACGCGCACCGTTACCAGCTTGAACGTCCCGTGGCAGGCGCCGGCATGCAGCGAGAGCGGAAACCGCCGGCAAATTGCCTCCGCCTCGTTCAGGCGCGCAACCTGCTCCTTCATGGCAGCAAAAACGCCCGCGCACTCCGTGCCCGGCGGAAACCAACACCACACCGCATCGCCGGAGAATTTGAGAATATCCCCGTGGTGCGCGGCGATCGCCTGTTCGAGACCCCGAAAGACCGCGTTAAGCAAGTTGGTCAAGATCTCAAACCCGACGCGACCCTCTTCGCCGAGACTGCGCGTCATGGCGGTGAAACCGCTGGCGTCGGCAAACAACAGGGTGCCTTGATACTCCGATTGTTCGTGGATTTCTGTTGGGTGGGCGCGGTACCAGTCGCGCAGCAAGTGCGGCAAATATGTGGCCGCGGACTCCGCCATCATCCGGCCTTCAGAAAGCCAGCCGCATGATGTAAAGCACGGTCAGATGCGCGGCTTGATCGAGGAAAAACGCTTGCTTGCTGCCGTTGAAACGCGTCGCCTTCAGCGAGTCCTGTAGCCAATGCTGCACGTACAAAGCGGCCAGCACGAGCGCCGTGGTGACGCTCACGAACGGCGTCCCGCCGTTCAGCCGCTTGCCCAGCCACCAAAACGCCGCGATCGTGACGACGTAAACCAGCACGTGTATCGATAAGATGCCCTTGTTGGCCGCCTTCTCCCGCGCCATCCGATCGGTCTGCAGCGCGAAGTCGCCGAAGACGTGACCGAGCAACAGGAAGAAGAGGGTATCCGGCATCACATCCTCACAGCGGCAGAGAAATGGTAAAGATTGTGCCGCCCCCCGCAGGCGATTGGCATTCTATGGTTCCGCCATGATGATCGATGATCTTCTTGACGGTCATTAGACCGATTCCGTGCCCCGCTTGCTTGGTAGTGAATCGGCGATGAAAGAGCTGATCGCGATGTTCGGCCGGCACCCCCGGCCCGTTGTCGCTGACGCGGATCAGCGCCCGCTGGTTTCGCGCATCGCGTTGCAGCTCAACCGCAATCTGCTTGTCCGGTTTCTCGATCGTTCCCAACGCGTCGGCGGCATTGATCAATAGGTTGAGCAGGACCTGGTGTATCATCGCTTCGTTGGCCCGCACGCGCGTCGGGAAATCAGCGGCAGTCTGGGCGCTCAGTTTGATCTTGCGAAACCGCTTCTGCGGCGATAAGAAGCGAATCATCACGCGCACCACTTCGTCGATATTGAGCGGCGCCAACTCGCAGGCGTGGTCGCGTGCGCCCATCAGATCATCAACAAACCGCGAAATCTCCTCCAACCCGCGGCTGATCGCCTCCAACGGCCGGCGCAGACCGTCGTCGACGCTCTTACCCAGCCGGTGCTGCAGCAATTCCAGGTTACCCGACAGTACCGCCAGGTAGTTGTTGATGTTGTGCGCAATCTCGCCCGCCAGCTCGCCTTCCGTCGCCAGCCGCTCCAACTTGATAATCTGTTCGTTCAACTCGATCAACTGCGAGATATCCTCGTAGATCATCAGATAGATCAGTTGGTCCGTCTCCGAGCCGAGCGGTGAGATCGAGACGTAGAGGGTCTTGAGACCGTCATTGAGCGCCACCTTGCACTCGCCCGCCCAGGTGTCCTGTCCGCTCAGGCGCAGGTTGAAGAGCGGGCCTTCGGTGACGCAGTGGTCCGCCAGCGCCTGCGGCACCTCGCTGCCTTTGACATTGAGAATCCGCCGTCCCGCCGGGTTGATCCGCAGCGTATGCGCCTGGTCGTCGATGAGGCTGATTCCCGCCGGCGATTGTTCGATGATCTTTTCTAGGAAAGCGTTAGCTAGGAACAACTGCTCGTTCTTGGCTTGCAGTTGGAGGTTGTTTTCTTCCAGTTCCGCCACGCGTGAGGTGTCCGATTCCCGCAGCTTGCGGCTCAGATTGCGCATGATGGCCAGCGCAAACTCCGGTTCCTCCCGCACCAGTGCCAAAAATTGTTGGCTGTTGAATTCGAGCGCCTCGCAGTCACCCTCGGCAATCACGGTCGCCGAGCGCGGCGATTCATCGATGAGCGACATCTCGCCGATGAACTCCCCGCGACCGGCGCGCGAAATCTCGATGTTCTCTTTGAGTACGCTGACGGTTCCCGACAGCACCCAGAGCATCGTGGTGCCCGGATCGCCTTCGCGGAAAATCACTTCCTGAGCGTGAAAATACCGCCGCGTGCCAAGTGAGTACAACTGATTCAGCCTGGTTGTCGACTGCACTTCGTCCCCTATCAAGGGTTGGCCCCTTACTCACATGTATCGGCACTACCGGCATTTGGTGCACGCCGCTGCGGCGATTTCATGCAAGACAAAACCGGTCTCGTCGACGCCGGCGTTTCAAGCTGAAATGGTGAGTTTTGATTTGAGGCGTTTAGAACCGCAGCGACAACGTCAGCAGCAGCGCCTCGCTCGGCGGCTGGAATTCCGGCGTCAGATCGACGTCGAAGCCGGCCAGATGGGCGTCGACATAGGCATCGAACATCGACACAAAGACTGTGATGCCGGTCAGCCACAGATAGTCATTGCGGTTGGAGCGATAAGTCAGATAGCGGTTGAATTCGAGCGGCTGTTGCGATGGCGGGAAATCGCGCACCTTGTCATACTGGTCTTCCGCCTTTACCCACCAGTAGGCCGCGCGGTAAATGAAATAGCTCTCGGCCCCAAAGATCACAGCGCTTTTGAGGAACTTGCGATTGTAGTATTGCCCCCATCCCGGTACGGCCACCGACCGCAGCAACGCGCCCATCGGTGAGCGCTTCGGCTTGGCCCCGACCGGCGCCGCCTGCGGAGCAACAACGCGCAGGCTGTCGCCTTGAGCCAGCACAGCCCCGCCCATAAGGAGAGCGGCCAAAAAAGCGAGAGTCACGGTGCGCATGCCAACTGTATAATACATGCGCCGGTCAACAGCGGCAACTCGATTCACCGGCCGTTCCTTGACTCTGTCGAGCGAAAGGGTATATTGCGCCGATGCAGCCGTCATCGGAATTGCTGAAGCTCCTGCGCGAGCGGGTCGCGACGGTCGTCCTGACCGGGGCCGGCGTCTCGGCGGAGTCCGGTATCGCGACCTTTCGCGGCGGCACCGGCAGCTTGTGGGACAAATTTCGGCCGGAGGAACTGGCATCCGCTGATGGCTTTCTGGCGAATCCCAAGCTCGTTTGGGAGTGGTACCAGTGGCGGCGACGGTTGATCAATGAAGCTGGTCCGAACCCCGGCCATCTTGCGCTTGCGGAAATGGAGAAGGAACTGCCGAATTTTACCTTAATCACCCAAAATGTCGACAATCTGCATCAGCGCGCCGGCTCCAGGGAAGTGATCGAATTGCACGGGAATATTCACCGCAACAAATGCCAGCGCTGCGCGGCGCCGTTCCCCGATGTTGATTTTGAGCCGGAGCGCCTGCCGCAGTGTCCCTGCGGCGGCTCAATCCGGCCCGATGTCGTTTGGTTTGGCGAAATGCTTCCCGAAGCGGCCCTGAATCTGGCCACCCTGCGCTCATCGAAAGCGCGGTTATTCTTTTCTGTCGGCACGTCCGCCGTCGTCTACCCGGCCGCCGATCTGCCGTTAATCGCCAAGCGCTGCGGAGCCTACCTGGTGGAAATCAACCCTGAGGAGACCATGCTGACACCCTTCGCCGATGAAGTCTTCTCCGCGCCGTCCGGCAGCGCGCTCCCCGAAATCTGGCGGCACGTCCGGTCAGGAATCCATGCGTCGTAAACTCCCGACGGATCTGTGCTGGCGCCGCGTCCTGCTGCCGACGTTGCTCGTCGCTATCATGCTTTCTAGTTCCGGCTGTGTCTACTTCAACACCTTCTATCTCGCCCGCAAGAACTTCAACCAGGCCGAATCGTCGCGCAAGAAGGAGAAGCGCGACAAAGCCAGCGGCGGTGAAATCAAGGGTTATCAGGAAGCGATCAAGAAGTGTTCGAAGATTCTCTCCGAACATCCTAACTCCAGTTGGGTCGATGACGCACTCTTTGTCATCGGCAAATCGTTCTACTATCTCGGCGACTATGCCAAGGCTGAACGGAAGTTCCGCGAATTGCTTTCCTCCTTCCCGGAGTCGCAGTTTGCCGATGAGTCGCGCTTCTTCCTCGGCAAATCGCGTTATCAGCTGGAAAATTACATGCTGGCGCGCGAGATGTTTACCGAATACATCGCCGAGTCCAAGAAGACCGAATGGCGTGCCGAAGCCACCTACCTGATGGCTGAGATGGCGCGCAGCGAAGAGAAGAACGACGAGGCGATCAAGTACTATCAGGAGTTTGCCGAAACCTACCGGTCCGACTTCCGCCGTCAGGAAGCTATGTTCAAGATGGGCGAATTGCAGTACTTACAGCAGAATTATGCCGCCGCTGAAAAGTCTTTCGCCCTGGCGGCGCAGTTGGCCAATGAGCCCAAAGCGAAACTCTCCGCCCGTTACGAGCAAGGGCGTGCCCTCTACATGCTCGACAGCGTCGCGGCCGGCCTGGCGCTCTTTGAAGAACTTCGCGCCGAACAGCAGGACTCGGTTTACCTCGGCAACATTCTGCTCCGCATCGCCGAGGGCAAAAACCTTCTCGGTGATGAGCGCGAAGCGGTCTTGTACTATGATGATATTGCCACCAATTTCGCCAAGCGCGTTGAATCTGCGGAGGCCTACTACCATTTGGGCGAAATCGCGCAAAACCAAATGGACGACCTGGGTGTGGCCAAAGATATGTATCTGCTGGCCTCTAAGGAACAACGCGGCGATAAGTGGCGCGCGCAGGCGCTCGAGAAGGTCTCCGACATCACCAAGTTCGAAACCTACCGCGCCGCCCTGGCCAGCGATTCCAGCGAAACCGTCGTCACCAATCGCTTCTTGCTGGCAGAAATGTACCGCACCGACCTCGAACGCCCCGATTCAGCATTGGCGGAGTATACCACCATCGTCGACCAGCATCCGACTAGCGACATCGCCCCGCGCGCCCTGCTGGCGATCGGCTGGCTCTACGAGAACCATTACCGTGACACGGCCAAAGCTCACGTCTATTATGAACGCGTCGTCAACGAGTATCCCAAGTCGGATGCCGTGCAGCAGGCCGTGAAGCTGCTGCAGTTGGAGGGAGCGGAGCCGTATGAATTGTATCCCGACAAGCTGTATGCTATGGCCGAAACGCAGTACTTCGACCAGCACAATCTCGATTCGGCGCGCATCCTCTTCACCAAACTCATCGAGGAATTCCCCAGTTCGCGGCTGGTGCCTCAGGCTGACTTCGCGGTCGCCAAGATTGATCTTGAGCGTTTCGTGCCGCAGAACAAGCCGGTGCGGCGGCCTGAACCGAAACCCAAACCACAAGATTCCACCGCTGCCTCCGTTGACTCACTCCAACTCGTGGGCGCTCACCCCGCTGATTCAGGTGCTGTGCCGGCGCATCTTGCCGACAGCAGCTCCCACAAGCCGGCGTCGCAGGCCGACTCCGCGGCGCACCCGCCGATCGATACTATCGGCGTCGTGACCGATTCGATGCGGGCCCGAGGATTTGTCAATCCCACCGACAGCCTGATTCGACCCTCCGAGGTTCTCGGCCGCAACCGCGGACAAACGCAGAATGGAAAGCCGCCCGCCGCGGACTCCATGGCGGCAAAACCGCCGCAGACCGACTCTGCAACCGTCATGGATACCGTCAAAGTACCGACGACCAATCCCGCCGACAGCCTGATTCGACCCTCCGAGGTTCTCGGCCGCAACCGCGCACAAACGCACAACGGAAAGCCGCCCGCCGCGGACTCCATGGCGGCAAAACCGCCGCAGTCCGATTCTGAAACCGTCGCAGATACTGTCAAAGTACCGGCGACCAATCCCGCCGACAGCCTGATTCGTCCCTCCGAGGTTCTCGGCCGCAACCGCGCACAAACGCACAACGGAAAGCCACCCGCCGCGGACTCCCTGAAGGCAAAACTCTCATCGGCCGATTCCGCCGTTGTGGACAAATCCAAGCCCGGTGCATCGGTACCGCCCGCCACTCGTGCCGCGGCTGACACTACAACCAAGTCGGGTGTCGCCGTCGACTCCTCCGGTAATCAAAGTCAGAAGCCTGCGGCGGTCGCGGCGCCAGCCGACACGATTGTGATTGACTCCACGATGATTTGGCGTTTCCAGGAACTGGCCGAAAAATACGCCGGCACACCCATCGGTGATGAAGCTGCCCGCTTGGCGCAAGGTGAGGCCCGCCGCACGCAACAACAACAGCAGAAGCCGGTTCAGCAGGAACAGCGTCCGACGCCGCAAGACAGCGTCAGCCGGGCTGACTCTGCTGCCGTCGCCCCTCTCGATACCTTGACTCAGGCGCAATTGGATGAGAAACGGCTGCAGGATGAAATCGAACGTTGGCCGCTGATGGAATACAAACCGACTAATGATATCGAATTCAAGTATCCTCTGGATGCGGCTACCTCGAAATTCGAAGGCCGCGTTGTGCTGAAGATCAAAATTGAGTTCGACGGCAAAGTCACCGATGTGCAGTTCTTGAAAGGCTCCAAAATCGCGACGATCGATCAGGAAGTCGACCGCGTCATGCGCCTGACCGAGTTTGATCCCTTGCGCATTGACCCCTTGAAAATCGGCGGCTATTTTATATATAACTATGAAATTCGTCTGCCGGAGGTGTATCGATAGAGAAGCGCGATATCTTTCATCGGTGTGAGGTGGTGGAGAACCGGGCATTGGGGGCGGGCGCTTTTCTTCTGACGCTGAAACTGCCGTTACCGGAATTTCCGCATCCGGGTAAGTTCTTGCATATCAAGCCGACTTCGGAAGGCTCTGACCCGTTGCTCCGCCGCGCCTTCTCCATCTTTGACTGCGACCCCGGCCGCGGCACTGTCGATGTCCTCTACAAGGTGTTTGGCCGCGGTTCGGCGATTCTCTCTCGTGTTCCAGCCGGGCACCAGCTCGACCTGTTGGGCCCGCTCGGAGAGGGCTTTCCGATCCCAGACGGCGACCGCAACCTCATTATGGTCGGCGGTGGTGTCGGCATCCCGCCGGTATATCTTCTTGCCAAATACTGCCTGATGCATGGCCACGCCGCAGCGAAAATCACCTTCTTGGCCGGTTTCGGCACTGCCGCCGAATCCTGCATGTCCGACCGGGTCGGAACTCTGCCGATCGAGCTGAAAATCTCCACCGATGATGGCTCGCAGGGACATCGTGGCTTCGTGACTGATCTGTTGCGCGCCCATCTGTCGACCGCCGCCGCTACAACCGTCTTCGCCTGCGGGCCGGAACCGATGCTCCAAGCTGTCCAAAACTTATCGCGCGAATTCAAGGTGCCTGCCTTCCTGTCCCTTGAGTCGATCATGCCGTGTGGTGTCGGAACCTGCCTCGGTTGTGTCGTCAAGAAAGATGGGGAAGAGAAGTACCTGCGCGTTTGCCGCGAAGGCCCCGTCTTCAGTGCTGACGAGGTCGAGTTATGACCCAGCCGAACCTCAAAGTCAAAATCGCCGGCATCGAGTTTGCCAACCCGATCCTGACCGCTTCCGGCACCTTCGGCTACGGCGAGGAATTCAACGAGTATATCGATCTCTCCCGCCTCGGCGGTATCGTCACCAAGTCAATCACCCGCCATGAGCGCAAGGGCCATCCTCCGCCGCGAACGGCCGAAACCGCCTCCGGCATGCTCAATGCCATTGGCTTGGCCAATGTCGGCGTCGATGCCTACGTGAAGGAGAAATTGCAGTTCCTGCGCGGACTCGGTACGCGCATTGTTGTCAATGTCGCCGGCTTCGACCTCGAAGAATTTGTCTACGTGATCGACAAGCTCAACGGCCACGACGAAATCGACCTGATCGAACTCAACATCTCCTGCCCGAACATCAAAGGCGACGGCATGGAGTTCTCCTCTAATCCCGACATCGCCTACAAGGTCGTGAGCCGCGTGCGCTCGATCTGCAATTTCCCGCTGATGCCCAAATTGTCACCCAATGTTGCCGATATTCGCCCAATCGCCAAGGCTTGTGAGGAAGCCGGCGCCGACGCCATCTCGCTCATTAACACGCTGTACGGCATGGCGATAGACCCATCCACCTGGAAGATCAAACTCACCAATGTCACTGGTGGACTCTCCGGACCCGCAATCAAACCGGTTGCCATTGCATTGACTTGGAAGGTATATAATACCGTGAAAATCCCGATCGTCGGTATTGGCGGCATCATGGACTATCGGGATGTCGTGGAATTCATGCTCGCCGGCGCGACCGCCGTCCAGTTTGGCACCGCCAATTTCGTCCAGCCCAACTGCACGATTCGAGCCATCGACGCGCTAACAGACTATCTGCGCGAGCGTAACATATCAGATGTGAATAATCTAATCGGAAAGGCGAAGAAAATATGAACGCGTTCATAGACAAGCTCACCAAGGCCCAGTCCAAGAACGACTCCCTGGTTTGTGTCGGACTCGACTCGGACTTCGAAAAAATCCCGCGGCACCTGATGTCGCATCAGGATCCGGTCTTCGAATTCAACAAGGCGGTCATCGATGCCACCAAGAATAAGTGCTGTGCCTACAAGCCCAACCTCGCCTTTTACGAAGCCATGGGCCCGCGCGGGATGGAAACCCTGAAGAAAACCATCATGCATATCCCCGCGGATATCCCCATCATCATCGACGCCAAGCGCGGCGACATCGACAACACCGCCAAGAAGTACGCTGAGGCTATCTTTGACGACCTCGAAGGCGACGCTGTTACGCTCTCGCCTTACATGGGCTATGACTCGATCGCGCCCTTCCTCGAATATGAAGGCGCCTTCGTCTTCGTCCTCTGCCTGACCTCCAATGAGGGTGCCAAGGACTTTCAGTACCTGCACTGCGAGGGCAAGCCGCTCTACATGCACGTCGTCGACAAGGTCAATTCGTGGAATCGCAACGAGAACTTCGGCCTGGTGGTCGGCGCCTCCAAGCCGGAGCAACTGATGGAAATCCGGCTCAAAGCCCCCAAATTGCCGTTCTTGGTCCCCGGTGTCGGCGCGCAGGGCGGCGATCTTCACAAGGCCGTCGAGTACGGTACCGCCGGCGACGGTCTCGTCATCATCAATATCTCGCGCGGCGTCATCTTCGCCTCCAACAAAGATGATTTTGCCGCCGCCGCCGCCGACTCGCTGGATCGGTTTAACGTGCGCATCAATCAGGTCCGTGCCGGCGCGGTCAAGTAGCACTCACTGACCGAATCTTCCTTTGCAGAATGAAAACCGCCCCAATTCCCGTTCGGGAAGTGGGGCGGTTTCAGCTTGATCACTCGACTATTGCTTGCGCCCGGTCAAGCCGATCGACAGCAGCGCGAACTTCTCGTCGCGGCCGTAGTCGTATTCGTTAACGAAAGTAGTGCCGACTTCGGTAAAGCCAATCTCGCGAACGATCGCCAGATACTCCTCCAGGTTCAGCGCGCCGGCGACGCACCCCGCCCATTCCTCGGCCGACTTGCGGATCGGCGCCGGCATCTCGCCGCGCACCGCCATGTCGGCGATCGCCAGCTGCCCGCCGTTCTTCAGCACCCGCCGGATCTCCCGATACGCCTGCCGCTTGTCCGGCACCAAATTGATCACGCAGTTGGAAATCACCAGATCGAACGAGTTGTCCGCGAACGGCATCGCCTCAATTTCGCCCTTGATGAAACTCACATTCGTATAGCCGCCCCGGCGTGCATTCTCCCACGCCTTCGCCAGCATCTCGTCCGTCATGTCCAGGCCGGTGACGTGCCCGCTCTCCCCGACCCGTTTCGCCGCCATGAACACGTCGATGCCTGCCCCGCTTCCCAGATCGAGCACCTTCCAGCCCGGCTGAATCTCAACAATGCTCAGCGGATTGCCGCAGCCCAGACCCAGATCGGCGCCCGCCGGCAGCGTGGCCAGGTCGTTCGGATTATATCCGTGCACCAGGCTCACGGCCGTATCGCTTGGTCCGCAGCAGGAAGTCTTTCCCGATCCGCAGCAGGATGACCCGCCGCGGGCAATTTCCCCGTAATGTTTCTTGACCGTCTCTTTGATCTTGCTATCGCTGCTCATTGGTCACTCCTGATTGAATAGTGTCATGTCATTTCGTTAATTGGCGAAATAACGAATTCAATTTGTTAAACGCTGGAGCGAGTCGCAAGTTGCAGTTTTTTTTGAAATCTGAGGTCGGCGGCCGCTGGGCTAGGGCTGAAACTTGACCAAGTCTGTCAGGTCGGAGACGCGCAGCGGCTCACCGATCTTGAAGCCCTGCCCGTACTTAACCCCGATCATGTTGCCGTAATTCCGTGCCATCGTCTCCAGATTCCAGATGTAATCGCGGTGCTTCATTTTCTCCGGATTCAAGAACTGCGACGCGTGCGCCTTCAGCGCCGCCATCCAGTCATCAAACTGATCGGTGATGTCCACGACAAATGTCGGCGGATCTTCCAGCGGCAGGAAATAGTGGAACAGCGCCGGCACGGGGTAGGGGTCGCCCTTGATCGGTAGCTTCTTGAACGTGGCATAGTAGCAGGCATTGGTGACGATGTTGCCCGCCGCCAGATGGTCGGCGTGCGATCCGCGCTTGCCGTGTCCGCCGCGCATCCACGGCGCCAGCAGAATTCGCGGCCGATACTTGCGGATCAACTCGGCGACCACGTACCGGTGCTCCGGGGTATCGACTACTTTGGTATCGCCAAAGTCCAGCGTCGCCAGCAAATCGGCCTTCAGGATCTGCGCCGCCTTCAGCGCCTCCTGCGCCCGGATCTCCGGTGTCCCACCGGTGCCCATCTCGCCCTTGGTCAAATAGATGATCCCCACCCGATAACCCTGCTGCGCCATCCGCAGCAACACACCACCGGTGCCCACCTCGACATCGTCGGGGTGCGCCCCGATAGAGATGACGTCAAAACCGTGATCCGTGCGCATGGTTTCCCCTAAATGAAACTGCCGAGCCTGCGAGGCTCGGCAGTGACTTGCCGGCTAAAAGTTGCCGTTTCGATCTTTCAGATACTGGTCATGGAACTTCAGGATTCCCGCCAGGCGGTCGTACAGATAAGCGCGTGAAAACTCGCTGCCGCCGTCGTACTTGCCGAAGGTCGCTTCCGTATGATTGACACCTACGTCATGCAGCTTGTCGATAAACGCCTGGGTCTGGAGATTGAAGAAGTACGCGTCTTGACTCGAATGCTCAAGATACAGATGATGGCCCGCCAGATTTGTCCGGTAGGCCTGGTTGTCCAGCCAGCTGTAGAGGTCGTTGCTCAGCCAGGCATTCCACACGCTGGTCACCGTCTGACCCTGATAATCAAACGGCAGTTGGATCTGCAGCTTCGAAAACTTGGTCGCACCTGGCGTCATCACCGGCGAGAACGTCGCGGCCATCGAGTACATCATCATCATGTACTTCTTGCCCTGCACGCGAAAACCGGTGGTGTCGGTGTCGTCGAATTCCGCTTGCGTGTCGATGCCGGACTCGTCCAGATACGCCTGGAACAACTGCGGCATATTGCCGTGCTCAAACGCCAGCGGTGCATCGATCGCCGAGACGGAATTGAACACGTTCGGATACGCCATCGCGATGCGAATCGCGCCGTAACCGCCCGACGAATGCCCGCTGATCGCGCGGGAATCCTTGTCGACCAGCGACCGGAACCCGGAAACGTTGTCGACGTAGTCCACCAGCTCGACTGCCATCATCGATTCCCATTCGCCCGCCAGCGCGTTGTTGTTGTAGAACGAACCGCCGTAGTAGATCGAGGCGTCCGGCATTACGATCAGCAGCGGCTTGATCTCGCCCGCAGCGATCAACTCGTCCGCAATCGCAGCGATTGCACTCGTGCTGTAATAGTTTTCGTTGCCGAACAGGTAATAGAATGACGGCTCGCCGTCGAATCCCGGTAACAGGTACAACACCGGGAAGCGCGGGCCGACGGTCGAAGGATCGTAACCGGCCGGCCAGTAGGCCGCAACTTGCCGGCTCTGGAAAACATTCCAGGCCGCGTGCCCGGTACCGAGACCCGTGTATTGATGTGCGCCGCGGCTGATCTGGCCTTGCGGCGGTTCCGTCGGCAACGTCGGGTTATCGCGCCGCACACAACCCGCCAACAAGCTGATGGCGGCGAGCAAAATCAGAATCTTTGCGAAAGTCTTATTCATTGCCGCACCTCACCTAAAACCTGTAGTTCAGCGCCCAGGTGGAATTGAAGCTGTTGTTCTTCCACTCGCCGCCGAAATTGTCCCAGTAGCCGTCGTTATTGGCATCCACCGCCTCGCCAATCTCCCGCGAGCCGCCGAACACCGCTTCGAACGCGCCGTCAAAGGAGATGCGATCGTTCAAGGTGAAGCTGGCGCCGATGTTCAGGTGGTGCTTGGCCGCCGGATCGATAAACAACTGATTGAAGGTCTCGTCCGGAATCGGTGTGTCGTCGTACATGTACCCGCCGCGCACTGTCCAACGCTCGTTGACCAGGCGCTGCAGCCCGACGCTCAGCCGGAACGAATCATCCCAGTTCAGCGGCACGTTCATGTCGGACAAGACACTTTGCCAGGCCGCCGAAGCGTTGATGTTGTTCGAATTGTCGACGTCGCGATCGAGAATCTTGAAGTTCAGGTTCTCAAACTGCGACCAGAATACATAGTTGAAATCCGCCGCGACAATCGTCTTTTCGTTGGCCTGGTATGCAAACCCGACACCAAATTCGCTCGGCAGTTTCAGTTCAACTTCATATGAGCTCTTCATGATCCATTCCGGACCGTTCTTGTACGTCTCGCGAATGTCGGTCTGGAGCGGAATATCGTTGGCCTGCGGATCGGTATACTGGTTGGCGATTCCTTGATTGTGCGGGAAAAACACCCGTTCTACCGCCTCACCGTCGACCGTGAACACCTTGTTGATGATCAGATTCGCTCCCAGCGATAGCTTCTCGGTCGCTTTGTACTGAACGCCGACGTTGCCGCCAAGTCCGTAGCCGTAGCCGTCGACCGAAGTCATTGTCGGCAGCTTGTCGTACGGCCGCACGTTGACCGGGTAGCCATACGGATTGTCCGCCAACCGTACCTGATCCACCCACACATCGGCACGATTCACCATCAGTCCGGCGCCGATCCCCAACTTCTCCGTGACCCGGTAGGCCACCGTCGGCTGGAACGTCACGACGTCCCAGTTCGACCGGTAATTGTCTTCCTGAATCTTCCGCAAATCGTTAAAGGCCGGGGTCAAGCGGAAGAGGTTCATCACGGCATTATGGTCATACGCCTGATAAACGGCCGCGCCAAACGTCAGCTTCGGTAGCTTCGGCGTCTGGAAAAACAACGACGCCGTTCCCATGGCGTAGATGTTGTCCTCCACCGGGTACCAGGTCTCACCGTTCATGTGCCCGAATGAGTAGCCGCCCGAGTTGTAGTTCGGCGTCACTTCCGGCCGCGGCCCGGTGAACTCCGCGGCACCGCTAAACAGGCTCCCTTCCAGAAAAGCCATCCCACCGGGGTTGTAGTAGGCGCCGCTGCCGTCATTCGACAAGCCGCGGTATGCGCCTCCCATCGCCTTGGCGCGCGCACCAACACCCGAATACTGCCACCCTCCTGCCAAGACCACCCCGCTTGCGAGGACGACAACCATCAGCGTTAGCCATGGTAACCTGCTAGCTCTCATTATCGTCTCCATACCTGAATTGAGATTGTCCAATGAATTTCACGGTCGGGGCTGCGCCATTCTTCCGCCAAAGTCGTCGGCAATAACGCTTCCGCCTTCCTTCCCATCTCCCAAGACGCAGTGAGTCAGCAACCTGCGCAAAATAGAGTTCGAATATTACGCCCACCCCCTTCCTTTGTCAACCGAATTTTCCCCGCCCCCCATTAGCCCTAAAAACGATACTCAAAGTCGCCTATTGACATAAATGAGGACAATAATTACCTTAGTATAGAGAAAGCACAACACTCCAATTTGACATCACCAAACCTTCACTTCCTGTCTGGAGGAGGACCCTATGTTCATTGCCAGAGGAACGATTTGTCTGGTACTCACCTTGGCTCTCTTGATCCTGAGCCCGTCCGGCTTTGGCCAGCAAGGGCCGCCGCCATCAAACAACCGCGCCGCTGACACTCTGGTCAGCATTAAAACCGTTTACCAAAGCTTAGCCGCGCTCAATGGCCAGACGGTGAAAGTCCTGGGCTTCTATACCAATCCCCAGGTTGACAAGTTCTACACATCATACCTCGACCACCTCAATCGACGGCCCACACCGCCCGAAGTCATGGTCTATCTTGCCGGCCTTGAACCCGATTCGCTCTATTGGAATGGCGGCATGATGGCTGTGACCGGGACCGTTTCGTTTGTTCCAAAAGTCACCCCGCTGTTTGGAGTCGATACCGCAGTCGTGACGATCACGGCTGTCTCTTTCGATTACTTCTTTCCCGGGGGGGCCAGTCCGGCGGCCGGGAAAGTGATCGACTGGGACCTCGGCCAGCACTACGAGAGCCGTGCCGGCTGCGATTCCTGCAAGTTCGCGATCCTGATGAGCGGCGGCGTCGATGCTGAGAACAACAATCCCGGATTCTGGGAGGACATTGAGAATCTTTATCGCTACAAGACTAGTCCTACTGGTGGCAACTACTGCCCCGAAAACGTCAAAGTCCTTTACTATCACGGCGACAGCGAGGACCCTGCTGTAATTCCACACGCCGCAGTTGATTCTTGTACCCAAGCTAACATCGAAAAGGCGCACAAAGAAATTGCACAACGCATTGCCGATTGCGAACGAGCAGGAAAAGCGGCGACTGTCCAGAAGATGGTCTCTAATCACGGCGAAGACGAAATTGGATTCAATACCCTCGGCAACGAAAACGTCTCACCCGAGGAACTCCGCAATATGCAGCAAGAACTGATCGACTCCTGCTGTGACTTCCTCTACGACGAATTCACTGAGTGTTACGGCGGCGATATGGTCGAGGGCCTCAAGGGGCTTGACGACAAGAACAAAACCGAAATCCATGCCAACTCAGCCGCCGGAGGCAGCAGCTGCGGCTGGGGCGACGATGACGGCTCGCCTTATCTGCTTGAGAAGATTACACGTCTTCTAGCCGGCGATGATTACGAATCCGCAGTCGACAGCGCCAAGAACCATTACAAGAAATGGCTGGAAGATGCCAAGGCGCAGGCTGAGAGTATTCTGGCGGTCATCGACAGCATCTTGAACGAACTCCCGCTCGACGATCCTGACCGGCCGGCGCTGGAAGACGCCCGTGACGAGTGGCAAGATTTGGCCGACGATCTCGCAGACTCAATCAATGACGGCTCAGTCAGCTGGGTCCGACTTATTTTTAAGCAATACTGCGAATGGAAGAAAATCGTTGTTCCGCCCGGCGGCCAGGTGAAGATTACCTTCAAGGGTACCGGCGGTTGCGGCAACGTCTCCGTCTATCGTCAGGAGGGTGACGGATCCAAAACGCGAATCAAAGTCTGGAACTGGAACCTGCCGGGAAGCTCTGGATATGTCGCTGGTAACGAAGTTCGCGTGTTGAATGGCGACTTGACCGGCACGGGCATCTATTGGATCCATAATGATAACGGGGCATTCTCGGCCACGGTAGAGTCTTTCAAGACTCAGCCGCTGCCGGAATCGCCGTCGAACCAGTCGACTTTTGCTGGCTTCTCTTTCGGAGGTGCCGATGGTTCGAACGGCGAGTTCACAATCATCAGCGGCCCCAGCCTGTTTATTCCGGCCGCCGATGCCATCCCGTTTCCACTGCCGGCGGTGCCGGGCCTGCTCGGTCCCTGCGGCGGCATTGGGAACTTCGGCATTAGCTTCACAGTATATCCCAACGCCTGGTGGAATGACATGGAGCTCTGGATCAAGCTCCATCAGGTCCTAAACCCCGGCGACCTGCAGATCCAGTGCCCAACTGCGGAAATCCCCTTTGGAGCGGTGCCGGTCGACAACGATGACAGCGAGGTGGTCTTCCCGCTCGGTGCGATCGGCGGTCCTGGAACCGGGCAATTACTTTTGGTCCCGACTTCCGGACTTTGCTTCACGATCGATTCTTGGGGCCTGCGTTCGCGAGTTCCGACCTACCCCGAATTCCTCTGTGGCGATGCCGATGGCAGCTCATCAGTCTCGATTTCTGACGTCGTCTTTCTGATCAATTACATTTTCGCCGGCGGTCCACCTCCGGAACCGCTCATGTCGGGTGACGCCGACTGCAGCGGCTCCGTCACAATCTCGGACGCCGTCTATCTGATCAATTTCATATTCGCCGGCGGTCCTGCGCCTTGCAGCGCCTGCAAGTAGCCGCGGCAGGATTCCCCGAACCGCTTAACCCAACGCCGGCTCACTGTTGTGAGCCGGCGTTTTTGCACTTCGCAGTTTTTGTTTGAATCGGTACCAGTGGTCAATTATGGTTGAGCCATGTCCACAAAGACTATCCCGCTCCGCGTCCAGCTGCTGATTGTCTTCGCTCTCTGGTGGGTGATCTGGGCCTATCGGCCGTGGAATCTCTCCGACTGGATCCTCGAGAACGTCCTGACCGTCCTCGCGGTTAGCTTCTTGATCGCCACCCGTAATCGCTTCCGCCTCAGCAACGTCTCGTATGTCTTGATCTTCGTCTTCATGTGCTTCCACACGGTCGGCACGCACTACACTTACGCTGATGTCCCGTACGAGCGCTGGACCGCCGCCCTCAGCTTCTCGATCAACGACCTGTTCGGCTTTCAGCGCAACCACTTCGACCGTCTCGTGCATTTCCTGTTCGGCTTCCTGCTCTGCTATCCAGTGCGCGAAGTCTTCATGCGCATCGTGCAGGCGCAAGGCGCTTGGAGCTATTACCTGCCCGTGGAGCTGGTCATGTCGCTGTCGATGCTCTACGAATTGATCGAATGGGCGGTCGCAGAGGTCTTCGGCGGAGACTTGGGCATGGCCTATCTCGGCACGCAGGGAGATATCTGGGATGCCCACAAAGACATGGCGCTGGCCTCCCTCGGTGCCGTGCTGGGGATGCTGATCGTCGCCGGCATCAATTGGAAATATCAGCGCGACTTCATCGCCGAAATGCGTGACAGTCTGCGCGTGAAGGGAACGGTACCTCTTGGCGAGGTTAAGCTCGCGGAATATCGCCGCCAATCCGAGGATGACCGGCCGGCATCTTAATCTCGTACCGCCTTCGCCTGCTCCGCCCGGAGTCGGGTGTCTATTGTCCGTCCCACCCGCGCAACAATCTCCGGCACGGCCTCAATGTCCGCCAACGACGTTCGGAAGTTCACGATACAAGCTCGCAGCAGAAACTTTTCCTCGATAATCGCATTTGAGACAAACATGTCGCCACCGGCCTCCAACTCATTCAGAATCGCGCGATTGAGCTCGTTGAGATAAGCTTCATCAGCGATACTGCCGCTGCGCCGGTCCGCCGGAACATAACGAAAGGTCGTGATGCTGAGATTGTTGGTAACTGCCTCAAAATCGGGATGCGCTTTCATCAGCTCGAAGAGCGCCCTTGCCAATGCAATATCGTCGCGAATCATCTGCGTATACCCCGCGCGCCCGACCTGCCTGATGGCCAGCCAGACTTTCAGCGCCCGGAACCCGCGCGAATTCTGCAGCCCAAATTCAAAGTAGTTAATCGGTTGCTCGTCAAAGCCCTCGTGGAAATGGTAGTAATCCGGTGTGAAGCTGAAAGTATCAACCAAGGCTTGCGGATCTTTGACCAGCGCGCAACCGGCTTCCAGTGGGGAATAGAGCCACTTGTGCGGGTCCAGCGCGATCGAATCCGCCAACGCCAGTCCCTTCAGGTCTTCGCCGGCTTCCGGGAGCATCGCCGCCGGCGCGCCATAAGCACCGTCAACGTGAAACCACAATCTTTCGCGCTGGCACAACTGCGCGAGCTGCGGCAACGGATCGACCGCCCCGACCGCCACGCTCCCGGCCGCGCCGATCACCATGATTGGCTGCAACCCCGCCCGGCGATCCGCAGCAATTTGCTGCTCCAGCGCGCCCAAGTGCATCCGTCGCTGCTCATCAACCGCAATCCACCGGATCGCGTTCGTGCCCAACCCGAATAAATCTGCCGCTTTCTGGATCCAGGTGTGTGTCTCCTTCGAGGCGTACACCGTCAACTGCGGCCGGTCGCGCAGCCCTTCGGCGCGGAGCGGCCACGCCGCCTTGGCGCGTCGTCCCGCCAGGAAGCCAACAAAATTCGCCATATTGCCGCCCGATACCAGCAACCCACCGGCGCCGGCCGGATATCCGATCATCTCGGCAATCCAGCGAATTGTCTGTCCTTCGATCTCGCTCGCCATCGGAGCCAGTACCCACCCGCCGCAATTCGGATTCACCGCCGCTGCCAACAGGTCGGCCAAGGCTCCCAACGGCGCGGCGGAGGAGGTGATATATCCCATAAATCGCGGATGGCCATTGAACAGCGAATGCTCAATCAACAGCCTGCTCGCTTCGGCCAGCAATGCCCGCGGGTCGCCGCCCTGTTCTGGCACCGGGCCGGCGCCCAGCGCCGCCCGCACCGTCGCCGGGCCTTCTCCCGGCGTCACCCGTCGCTGCGCCAGCGAGTCCAAAAACTCCGCGATTTGGTCAACCAGTTGATGCCCGAGACGGCGAAACTCATCGCCGTCAAGCGCAATCGGCGCGTGCCGCTGTCTGAGATCGCTGCTCTGATTCGTGTTGTTCATTGTCAGTCTCCCGCCGGAAGTGCGTTTGTGTCCGCCGGTACCGGCGGCCCCTCGCCATCATATACAATATTGGCCTATGTTCAAAGCAAATTGTCGCCGCCGCGGATTTCCCTTGAGCGCCGCCATGCCAATACGTAACTTGTCGTCAGTGCTAATCTGATGAACTCAAACCGCCGGCCTCCCGGCGCCTTCGTCCGCGTGATCTGATGGGAAAATCCGCGCATCCGGTATCGCCCGCGTCTCCGGCCGTCGCTGCCGGGCGCTCCGCGCTGATCTTGACTGCGACCCTCGCCGCCTTGGCCCTGCTCGGCTTGGTGCTGGCCCACTTCAGCCCTGCGGCGACTTGGGCGTTCACCTCCTGGCTCATCTATCCCGTTTGGCTGCGCCTGAGCTTGGCCGCAGTGATCGTACTCCTGGCACTTCCACCGGTCAGCGGCAAAACCGCCGCGCTCCTCACCCTGGTGTTGGACCGTTTCAGTTCGCGCGCACTGACCTCACTGGCGCTTACCTTCGCGCTCGCCCTCTTGGTCGGGTTCTGTCTACTGCCGTCGCAAAATCATATCCTCGGCGATGGCTCGACCATCCTCGCCCGCATCAGCGCCGGCGATGTCAAGTCCTCCACCGAACCCCTCACCTACCTCGTGAATCACCTGCTCTTTCGTGTCTTCGAACACACCGCCGCGGCGGGCGTCAATGCCTTCCGCGCAGCCGGCATTCTCTCATCATTGATCCTCTTCGCGTTTTTCTATTCGTTTAGTGACGACCGCCGCGAATTCCTCCTTGCGCTCGCCGCCTTCTTGACGTTTGGCGTCGTCCAATTCTTTGCCGGCTACATCGAAAACTACACTTTCGCCTTCGTTGCCGGAGTTGCCTATACCCTCAGCGCCTGCCGCGACCTGGAGCGCCGCCGACTTGGACCCGTCACGGTGTTCGCGCTCATACTCGCGCTGGCGTTTCACTTTTCTATGGCGGTACTGCTGCCTTCGATTCTGTTCCTTTGGCATCAGACTCTCACAGCCAGATTCCGCACACTCATTGTCGCCGGCGTCGGCGTCCTGCTGCTTGTCGGTGGGACG
>JADYYF010000117.1 GCA_020853795.1 Candidatus Zixiibacteriota bacterium | reverse complement strand
TCAACCATGTCCTGCGACCGTTTAATGTTCTCCGAGTAAGTGGGGTTGGAGAAGACTTCCTTGATCAACGCTTTGGAAGTGTCATAGAGGATCTCGGCCTTCTTGACCTCTTCCACCTGCGGGTCGCGCAGAATGTCCGGCAGATTGTCTTCGAGATAGCGCTGATAGGCGTGGCGTGATTCGTAGGCGATGTAGATCATCTCGACTTTGTTGTCACGCAGTTTGGACAGGTTCTGCTCAGTAAACGGAAGCTCCTGCGAACGATACAAGACCAGCTCCTTGCCGACGTAGACATAGATGTCGAATTGCAGGATCTTATCGACCCGAAGCGACTCGACGCGAATCGGCAGGAACGCCGGGTGGTCAAAATGGGCGTGGCGCCCGATTGGTTGACGAGTTTGGAGCGTCATTATTGAGTGATATCGTCAGATTTAGGGATCGACTTGACAAACAAAAGCCGGCAGCGGGTGATCCGCTGCCGGCTTACAGAAAGGGGAGGGCCAACAGGTAACCTACATGAGGGGACTCGTCTTAGCTGCCGTAGCTCTTGACGAGCATCATGACCGACTGCAGGGAGGCACTGATGTTAGTCAGCGCCTTGGAATAGCGCTTGAGCAGCTCGGAATACTGCCAGCGCATGGAGAAGGCCTTTTCGGGGAAGTCAAACGTATCCAGCAAGGTTTTGCGGTAAATCTCTTCAATGTAGCGCACGACGTCGTAGGTGTATTCCGGCAGGTCGCTGTCCTCGACATTACCCTTGGCGAGCTTGTCGCGATATGCTTCCACTTTCTCCAGTACCACAGTGCCAAAGCACCAGGGGGTCATGACGACGCCGAAATTATTGGCTTCGGTGTAGAAATCGTACACCGTGCGCAGCAGCGTTTCGAGAATTTTCTTGCGGGCGCACAGGTAGGAGCGCAGTTCGGTTTCGTGCGGCTTAAGTTCGGCCTCTTTGGCCTTGATATCGCCGATGTCGGCCAGAGCGCGCTGCTCGGCCCGCTCGAGGAATCCGTAGTAATCATCGAAATAGACTTTGACGTTTTCGCTGAGGGTATAGATGAAGTATCCGCCTTCGTCGCACTTAACCCGCGGTTCGACGCTCTTTTCGAATCGCTGCTTGGGGAACCCGCGTTTCATGTCTGTCGCAACCATCGTTTTATCTCCTTCCCTCTCTATCGTTCGCGAGAAAAGGATAACGCAACCACTGTGCCGATCGCGGTCGCCGCGACCTGGTCGGCGCCAGATGGTTGATCAGACTGATTACCAACAAGTTAGCGACAAGGCTAAGAATCGCCGGCACTGTCGGCGTTTTGCAGCATATGCGAAGGTTTGCAGTCGTCAGGATTCGGTATGCAATCGGCGTAATAGAAAGTCACGTGGCGGCGCAAATCGCCGCCCACTGCTATGCCGTTTCAATGATCGGAAATCCTGCCTGATGCCAGGCTGCGACGCCCCCTTCAAGGACTTGCGCGTTCAGATAACCACGCTCTAGAAACTCCGCCGCCAAACTGACGGCGCTCTCATCACCAACTCAGGCTCAGTAGAAGACGAGATTGGTACGTTTATCAAGCGACTCGAGACGGCGATTGAGCGCTTCGAGCGAGATCGCGCCGTCCAAATGCGAGAAGCGATGAACGGCTTCCGGAAATACTGACACCAGCAGGGTGTTTTCTTCGGCAAGCATGCGGCGGCGAACTTCCGCCGCGCTCACTCGTGCAGGAGTCGGATCAGTCATAGGCCTAAGGTTCAAAATTCCGCAATCGAAGGCAACAGAGAAGTCTCAGAGGTCAGGCAACTGCATGCAGTCGGCGCCCCACCAGGATCGCCAGCAGCGAGATCGCTATCGCGATATAGCCGACGTAATGGTAATTCAGCAACGCACCGGAAGCATCCTTCGCGACAATCATTCCACCAAACGCGGCGGCCACCCCGGCCGAAAGTTGCTGCGCGGCCGAGTTGATCGAAAGAAAGCTGCCGCGATTCTGCGGCGATACTGCGGAGGTCACCATGGCCACTGCCGGCACCCAACGGCCATTGGAAGTTACGAAGAAGACCGTCGTTATTGCCAGAGCTACGGGCAAGGCCGTTTGATGCAGGTTCGTAATCAGGAACACAGGAACCAGAGCCAGCAAGGCAAAGGCCGTGAACACCTGTGCCTTGCCGACGCGATCAGCGACTCGACCGATCAGCGGCGATGTGAAGACAGTAACGAAGCCGCCGAGCAAGTAAATGTAAGTCAGATCCGTCTCACGAAACCCAACATTCGCCACCATGAACGGCGAGATGAACGGAATGATGATGAAATGCCCGAGGACCAGCATCACGGTAAACCAAAGCGCCGAAAGTTGATTGCCGTTTTTGGCTACCGAGGTCAGCACGGCGACTGGACCCGGATGTTGCCGGTCGGACGCCAGGTGTTCGCGCATTGAGGGAACCGCCATGACAATCGGCACGAATAGTATCAAACCAAGACACCCCAGGAAAGTAAACGGCGCATGCCAACTGAAGCGGGTGGCAATATAGAGCCCGAACGGCACACCGAAGACCGACGCGACCGAAAACGCGGCCATTACGATCCCCATCGCCGTGGCCCGGCGCTCTTGCGGAATCACATCTCCGACAATCGACAGGATCAAGGCTGACAAGATGCCGCCAAAGGCGCCAGTAATGACGCGTGCGGAAAGCAACAGGTGATAGTTTGGCGCCAAGGCGCAGGCGAAAGTGCCGATAATGAAGCCAACAAAGGCCGTGATTAGAGCACGCTTACGGTCGAAGCGGTCAAGCAGGAACGCCGCCACAAAGCTGGCCGTGCCGGCAGAGAAAGTATAGGTCGATACCAAGGCTGAGAACTGCTGGGGCGAAATTGCGAACAGCCGCATCAACTGCGGCCCCAGCGGCATCATGATCATGAAATCGACGATGTGCGTGAAATTGATCGCGCCCAGCGTTATCAGCAGGAGTCGTTCGCGTCTCATAGTATTTAGCTTGAAACGCGATCGACGCTAAAAAGTTTCCAAGTACGGTTGAGATTTGTCGGCGGCTACTTCATCGGCAAGGCAATATCGAGCGCGATTTTCCACTCGCCGCCCGGGTTCTTCTTCCAGACGCGCAAGTAGCTATGCACGGCGCCGGAAGTCAGATCGGCATCGACCGGCCAGAGCGTGACGAAACCGTAGGTGTAACCCAGATCGCCGTT
Source organism: Candidatus Zixiibacteriota bacterium (assembly GCA_020853795.1). Taxonomy (NCBI): domain Bacteria; kingdom Pseudomonadati; phylum Candidatus Zixiibacteriota; species Candidatus Zixiibacteriota bacterium. Next base: position 31,544 of record JADYYF010000117.1, on the reverse strand, counting down.
CGCGGAAACGTCCGCGAAGCGGGTGTCAACCTGCATTCTGCTCTTACCCGCTTCCGGCAGCGATTCGAGCCCCTTGCGGCCAACCAGTGGGAATCCTCCGGGGCGATATAGACGGATGTTCTCGTCGCCAAAAATCGCCAGGCCTTTGGCCAGCGAGCTCTTCGCAGTTGCATCAGAAAACGCCTTCTCCACAGCTTTCAGGCCGGCAATCAGGGTATCGTGACTATCGGCCACGGCCTTCACCGGGCTTGACAGCGTCGACAGTTGAAGCGGGGTGGCCCCCAACTGCCGGGCAATCGCATCGTGATCGATACCAAGATCGGCCAAGACTTGGTATTTGCCGTCTGCTTGGCGCTGCCAGATTGAGACAAAATGGCCGTAATAGGAGGTCGTGTCAGTGCGACTCGATCGGTATTCCCACGGCCCGGTGGAATAGCCCAAATCGCCGGAAGAGGCAATTTCGATGAACTCCGGCTGCCAGTTCAGATAAGCGGTGGTATTGGAGCGGTCACTGTACCAGCGTCTGCCGCTGATCGGTCCCGGCCGAAAAACGACCGCTTCGTCATTCAAGAATCTCAGGAACGCCACCGTCATGCCGGAATCGACTGAAGTCGCGGCGAACAGGCGTTCGGTGGCAGCCAATTGTTCAGCGGCCGACAGCGGTTTCGACGAATCAGAACCCATGGTTACTCCCGACGCCAGCAGCGCCAATATCATTGCAGTTATGATTGATTTCATGCTTCGCTCCATCGTGTGCCGACCGGCACGGTCGGGCCGGGCCGGCAACTCGGCGGTATTCTCCCAGCCACTTACAAACTCGTGGATATTGATTCCTCTAATGATACACTCGACATTCGATTCGGCAAGCACAGACTTGCTTTGCGCAACTTCGTCGCCGATATTTCGTCTTCAACAAATGATAGGGAACTTATCGTGAGCGGAGTGGCACAGTGGAACATCATATTCGTTTGTTAGGGATTCTCTTTGTGATCTGGGGGATAATCTCCCTGTGTTTCGGGCTCTTCTTGTTCGCTCTGTTCCTGGGCGGCGGGATCTTGGCCGGCAGTGACGAAGCCTTTGCCATCCTGACCATCATCGGGATTGTCGCCAGTTGCTTCTCGATCATGACCGGCATCCCGGAGTTGATCGGCGGCTGGGGCCTACTGCAGAAGCGGCAGTGGGCGCGGATCGTGGTGATCATCATGGCTGTGATCAATGTCATCAGCCCACCATTCGGCACGGCACTCGGCATCTATGCTTTCTGGGTTTTGTTCAACCCCGAGGCCAAGGCGCATCTCCAGGCATAGCGCCGACAGAAGAGCTGAGTCACATTGGGGCGAACTGCACGACTTTGCGACGAACAATCCGACGCGTCATCCGTATTTCCTCCAATAACAAAACTGCTGGACTCTGACATATCTGTCTAAGGAGGAATCATGCCGCGTGTAGTGCATTTCGAAATCCATGTCGACGACCCGGATCGGGCCGGCAAATTCTATCGCGAAGTTTTCGACTGGAGATTTCAGAAGTGGGAAGGCCCGGTCGAATATTGGCTGATAACCACCGGCGATTCAACCGAACCGGGGATCGATGGCGGTATGATGCGCCGACGCGATCCCCAGGGGAATGTCTACAACACGATTGCAGTCAACAACATCGATGCCTCCATCGCGAGCATCGAGAAGCACGGCGGGACGATCGTGGTACCCAAGATGCCGATCTCCGGTGTCGGCTGGCTGGCGTACTTCAAGGACACCGAAGGAAACATCGGCGGCGTTATGCAGACCGATCATAACGCAAAGTGATCGCAATGACATCCGTGTCTCCGCTGAGACCACTGGCGGCGCAAATGCTTGCGCGAGCACCCCTGGGGTGACGACATTACCCGCTTGACAAAATCCCCCTTAGTTAGTATTCATTTGACCGAATTGTTGATCGGTTTGTCAAGGTTCGATCATTGATGCAGTCTACATTGTCCAGCCTCGAATTCTTTTCGCTGTATTCTTTGCCCATTTTTCTGAAATTGGCTCCATGGCGATACTGACGCCGCGGGCGAAACGGCTATGGGGCTATTTGCGCCCCTACTGGAAGCTGGAACTGGCAACACTTCTGGCCACCGCGGCTACCGGCGTGCTGCAGTTGGCGCTTCCGGCGGCGCTGCAATATCTCATTGATGTGGGCATTCCCGAGATGATCGCGCACAAAGGCGAGCCGGGTTACTGGCACAGCGCTGTGTGGTTCGGGGCCGTCGTTATCGGGGTCTATGCCATCGTCTTCTTCATGAGCTGGGCCCGTGACTACCTCGGCGCGCGCGTCGGCAGCAGCATCGTTGTCGATCTGCGCGCCGAGTTGTTTGAACGGCTCGAATACTTGCCGCTGCGATTCTATCAGAAGCATCAGGTTGGAGAAATCTTGTCGCGCATGATGTCGGACGTCAGCCGCATCCAGGACGTCTTCGCCAACGTGCTGGTCAGCGCGCTGGCGAACCTGATGTTCCTGCTCGCCATCCTGAGTTATCTGCTATACACCAACTGGCTCCTGACGCTTCTGGCGCTCGCGCCGATTCCCTTGACCTGGTATCTCACCCATCGCTTCGGATTGTTGATGAACAAGGTTTCGCGGCAATTCCAGGAAACCACCGCCGAGTTGTCCGCGCGGGTCCAGGAGAGCCTGGTCGGGGTCAAGACGATCAAAGCGTTTGGCCGCGAGCAGGATGAACTGGGCCGTATGTCGGGAATCCTCGAACGCCTCAAGCGCGTGATCGTCCGCTTTACCGTGACGCAGTCGATTTCGCGGACAGCGATCATGATCCTGAGCTTCATGGGCGTAATCGTTGTGTTGAGTATCGGTTCCTATTTTATCGTCATCGGCCAGATGACTTTGGGGCGGCTGATCGCCTTCTTCTTCTTGATGGCGTGGATGATGAATCCGATTCAGATCCTGGCGTCAGCGCGCGTCGACATCCAGAGCATCATGGCGTCCGTCGATCGCGTTTTCGAGTATCTCGACCAGCCGATCGAGATCGTGGAGGCGCCGCAGTCCCTGACGCTGACTTCGCCGCGCGGTGAAGTCAGGTTTGACCGCGTGTCATTTGCCTACGACGGGCAGGGTTTTCGCCTCGAGGATTTCAATCTGAAGATCGCGGCCAAGGAGAAGCTGGCCATTGTCGGGCCTTCGGGCGGCGGCAAGAGCACGATTATCAACCTCGTTATGCGTTTCTACGATCCGCAATCCGGGACGGTCATGCTTGACGGTGTTGATTTGCGCCAGCTCTCGTTTCGCTCGCTGCGCGCGTGCGTCGCCCTGGTCGATCAAGATCCCCTGCTGTTCAACACCACCATTTTGGAAAACATCGCCTATGGCAAGCCGGGAGCTACCCGCGATGAGGTTATTGCCGCGGCCAAGGTGGCCAATGTGCACGATTTCATCAGCGGCCTGCCCGGCGGCTATGACACTGTAGTCGGCGAACGCGGCGTGACTTTGTCCGGCGGCGAGAAACAGCGCCTGTGTCTGGCGCGCGCCGTGATCCGCGATCCGGCCGTGCTGATTCTCGACGAAGCCACCTCCGCTCTCGACTCGATATCCGAACATCTGATTCAGGACGCCCTCGAAAGGATTCTCGTGAACAAGACTGCCATTATCGTCGCGCACCGATTGGCAACGGTTCAGCGAGCAGATCGCATCATCACTGTGAAAAACGGCGCGATTGTTGACGAGGGTACACACACCGAATTATTGACGCGCTCGTCGATCTATCGCGAGTTGGCCGAGAAGCAATTCGTTGGCTTAAGTTGACACGATCGGCGCTACCCGTCAGCGCGCCGCAGGATCCACACGCCGAAGAGATATCCGGCGACCCCAATGCCGCAAAGCACCGCTACCGGCGGCAGCATCTCAGCAGCACTGAAACCGCGCCAGATCGCTCCCTCGGTGGCAAGCACGCTCCACTTGACGGGGCTGAAGTTGGCGATGGCGGCCATCCAGCGCGGCATCATCATCAACGGCACCATTCCGCCGCCGATCATCGAGAAGACCAGGAACATCGCCCAGCCGGCACCGGAGACAGAGGCTTCAGTCTTGCCGAGGACGCTCATCAGCATCATCAGACCGACGAAGCAGAACGCCGAGCTGGCGATCGCCACAAGCAGTCCCAGTGGTGCAACCACCTGGACCTTGAAGATCAATACGCCGATCACCATCAGCAGGACGCAAACCGTGAAGCTGGCGAGGAAGCAAGCCAGCCCCTTGCCGGCAAGGATGTGCGCCCGTGAGATCGGTGCCAGTCGCAAACGCAAAAAGGTGCCGCGCGTCCGCTCGATAACAATCGACAGCCCAAACGCCGCCGCCGTTCCGATCAGCGCCCATTGCAGCGATTGCGGGAATGTGATCTCAAACGAGCTGCGCGGACCGACACGATTCACCGAGACGTCGGTGAACTTGACGTTCACGCCGCCGAAACCGCCGACGCTGCGTGTCGAATCGCTGGTGGAATCGGTGCGGTTGACGCTGTCGAGATTGCTGAGGAAAACGTCGAGGCTGCTGAACAAGCGGCGAAACAGTCCGCGATCAAGAGAGCTTAAGCCGGTCGCGGTATCGAGCGAACCCAGGCCGCGCTGCAGGTTCTCGCGCCAACCGTGAGTGTCGGACATCGCCGACTGCAGCATCGTGAAGTAGGCTTGGTTGATCAGTCCGTTGAGATAGCCGGCCTCGGCTTTCCGCTTCGGATCGATGCCGACGTCAATTCCCGCCGAGTCGTCACCGAACATCTGAAAGACACTGGCAGCGCGGGAACGAAATTCGACGAAGGCGACGATCTCCCCGCGCCGCACGAGCATGGCGGCCGAGTCCCGTGGCAGCGGCACGAGCTCGAGCACCTCAGCCTTCGCCAGTTGCGTGTAGAACTGCTGGGCGAGGGGCGAAGTCGTATCGGTGATGGTGGCAATCCGCATGCTGCGGGCGCCGCCGCCGCTGCCGCCGAAGATCGAGCCGAAGAAGAGAGCCATCAATAGCGGAAACGCAATCACCCAAAACAGCCCGAGCTTGTCGCGCACCAGCAGCCGCAAGTCCTTTAAGGCAAGTGTGAAGATCGCCCGCATCAGTCGCGCAACCTCCGGCCGGTCAAATTCAAGAAGACGCTCTCCAGGTCGGGGCGCTGCACGTGCAGCGTCCGAAAGGAAATGCCGCGGCTATTCAGTGCGGCGATATCCGCGAAAGGTTGATGGGATTCAAACCGCAGTTCCAATCCCTCAAGGACCCCGGGCAGCGTTACCGCTGCGTCGGGCCGCGCTTCAAGCTCGGCGATCACTACCGCACTGCCGCCATGCTTGTCAATCAGCTGCTTGACCGTGTCGAGATCAAGGATGCGGCCATGGTCGATGATCGCCACGCGATCACAAAGCCGCTGCGCTTCTTCCATGTAGTGCGTGGTGTAGATCACGGTCTTGCCATCGCTGCGCAGCGACTCGATTTTTTCGAAGATCAGATTGCGCGACTGCGGATCGACGCCAACGGTCGGTTCGTCGAAGAAAAGCACTTGCGGTTCATGAACAAGGGCACAGGCGAGGTTGAGGCGCCGTTTCATGCCGCCGGAATACTTGGCGACCAGGTCCTTGCGGCGGTCGGCCAAGCCGGCAACGTCGAGCGCATAATTGACCCGCTCCTTCAGGTGCCCGCCGTGCAGACCGTAGAGGCGGCCAAAGAAGGAGAGATTCTCCTCGGCCGTCAATTCGTCATAGATTGCCAGAGCCTGCGGGGCGTTACCGAGCTTGCGCCGCGCTGACGGCCGCGCTGGATCAAGGGTGCCATCGTACCTGATTCGCCCGCTATCGGGGTTCAGGGCGCCAACCATCATGTTGATCGTCGTTGATTTGCCCGCGCCGTTGGGGCCTAGCAAGCCGAAAATCTCGCCGGAGCGAATCTCAAAGGAAACGCTATCGACGGCGGTCAGTGTGCCGAAGCGCTTGGTCACTCCCTCCACGGAGATCATGGTTGAATAATACGCTCTTGGCGGGCAATAGTTACGACAAAGGTTGCTGGGACTGATGCGGGCGAATCGCCGGACCGGGACGAGTATCTGAACCCATCCCGGTCGGTGTTGCCCGTTACTTCGAAGACATTATGTGTGTGCCAATGCGGTTCAACAAGCGTTCGACGCTTTGGATGACTTCCCGTGACGCCGCATATGCTTTGTCATAGGCATCCTTGCATCGAACCTTGTCGCCGTTTCTCAGAGCGGCGACGGCCTGATTGCCAAACTCGTGAACGCGATGATGCGGTTCGGCGATCGCTTGGAATTCCGGCAGGCTGGCAAACTCGGCAACTTCACCCGAGTAGTACCACCGCCCGAAACGACACGAGTGATCGTCGGTGCCTTTCCATGAGGCGGGCGACAGAACGCCGTCGATGGTCTTGCGCAGGTTGTCCATGTAAGCGAGGTGATCAGATTTCGCCAGCGCGACCACGGTGGTGTTTCCGCCGGTCAGTTTGAAGCGACTCACCATCTGGTTGAGCCCTTCCGCCTGTCGACTGAGTTGTTCCGCCGCCGCGGCAGCCTGCTCAACACCGGTAGCATTCTCCTTGGTTACTTTGGCGATCGCCTCCACATTGCGGGCGATCTGCTCACTGGCGGCTGACTGTTCGGTGCTGGCGGAGGCAATCTGCTGGATCATGTCCTGCACTCGCTGGGCGTGGCCAAGAATCTGCGTCAGACTTTCGCCGGCTTTGTCCGTCAACTCGCGGCCGGCATCGACTTCCTTGATGCCCTGCTGCATCGACGCGACGGCGCCCTCGGTGTCTTTCTGGATTCCTTTGATCATGTCGGTGATTTCGCGGGTCGCGGTGCTGGTGCGCTCGGCCAATTTGCGCACTTCGTCGGCGACGACGGCAAAACCGCGTCCCTGGTCGCCGGCACGAGCGGCCTCAATTGCCGCGTTGAGAGCCAGCAGGTTGGTCTGGTCGGCGATATCGTCGATCACGCCGATGATCTCGCCGATTTTGTCGGACGACTGCGCCAGATCCTGGATCGTCTTTGCCGATTGCTGGACGACGTTCGCAATGCGATTCATTCCTTCGATCGAGCGGCCGACAACAGCCGATCCTTCATGCGCTGCGCCGGCGGCTTGCTGAGCCATGTTTGACGCTTCACCTGCATTCTTCGAAGTTTCGACGATTGTCGCGGTCATCTCCTCAACCGCGCTCGACACCTGGCTGGTCTGATCGGTCTGCTGCTGCGCACCACGTGACATCTGCTCTGACGACGAGGCGATCTCGGAAGCGGCGCTCACCAGTTGCATCGCATTATCGGTCAGTTCCTTGATCATGGCTCTCAGATTCGTCACCATCTGCTGGAATGAATGACCAAGGACATCTTTGCCCGAACGGGGTTCCACCTCGACCGTCAAGTTGTTTCGGGAGATATTCTGCGCCGCGGTGGCCATGTACTTGATATAGTCTGTCAGTTGTTCAAACGAATGTGCCAGAACGCCGATTTCGTCCTGCGACTTGACGTCCAGTCTGAAGTCAATGTCACCCTGGGAGACCTGCTCGGCTGCCGCCGCGACCTGTTTGATCGGACGGCTGATCGAGCGGCCGAACGGATAGGTCAAGGCCAGGGATCCGATGATCATAATGAAGCCGACCAGGAACAAGATGTTACGTGCCGCGCTGATCGGTGCGGTGAATTCGTCGAGGTAGCTCCCGACGCCGATGATCCAGTCCCAATCCTTGAAGTAAGCGTAGGCCACGATCTTGTCGCGCGCCTTGGTTTCGCCCAATTCCTTGTTGATCCACGGATAAACGATCCAACCGATTTCGCCGGTTCCCAGCTTCGGTGCCTTGTCGATCATTTCTTTGATGAAGTCGTAGTTGTTTATGTTCGCGCCCTCTTTGGCTGGATGAATCCGCAGTGTGCCGGTCATATCGATGGCATAGATATAACCGGTCGTACCGACTTTCTGTCCCAGGATGGCCGAGCGCAGGAGTTCCGACTGTTCCTTGCTGCCGCAGAATAGCGAGCCGATCACCTGGCCGCGCGCGTCGCGGATCGGTTCATAGGCGGTCACGTACCAATCGTCAACCACGACCGCCCGGCCGTAGAAGGCGCGGCCGTTGCGGAAGACCTCATCATATACCTGCTGTGACAACTCGGTGCCAACTGCCCGTTTGCCTTCCTTGTTCTTGACGCTGGTGGCAATCCGGATGGCCCGGTCGCCCTGCCGCATGAAAATCGTGCAGAACGAACCGGTGCGCTCGGTGATCTCGTCGACGAACTTGGTGTCGCCGTTGAGTTCACGGCCGCCGGCAATCAACCGTCCGTTTTCCAGGACGACATGGTTGTTGCTGAGGGCGTCGAAGGCCAGTCGGGCCAGGCCGAGGTCGCCGCGCACCTTGTTACTGACGTTCTGCGACTGTAATTCGCACATCGCTCGCGCCGTCGCGGTCAGATGCGCCAGATCCGATTTAGCCGCTGTGGTGAGTTGCTCCTTGCTTTGGTAACTGGAAATAGCGACGAAAATCGCGATCACAGCGATCAGCATCGCGCTGGTGATGAGCACCACCTTGCTCATGATGTTGAGTTTGATCTTCATGAACCCTCTGCCTTTCTCGGAAGATTCCCTCAGTGTACTCTTACTTTCCGAGTCCCGATGCTTGCATGCTGATGATTCCGCGGACTCTTGGTTTGTTTTGCGTCCGACCTGTGCGGGGACGCCTATTCGAAGAATAGGGGCGAAAGCTATTGCCGCCTTCGTCCCCCTTCTGGCTCAATGTCATGCAACCAAGGCATTAGGCTTCGGCCAGCATCTTGTATTCTTCCCCGGTCAAAATTTTCGCCAGATCGAGATAGATCAGCAGCCGGTTGTCGAGCTTGGCGACGCCGCGGATATAATCGGAGTCAACCGAAGTGACGACGTCCGGAGTCGGCTCGATCGTACTGGCCGGGATGCGCAATACTTCGGATACCGAATCCACAATCATCCCCATCGTCTGGCCCTCGATATCGACCACGACGATGCGCGTGTTCTTGTCGTGATCGGTGATCTGCAGATTGAAACGCTTGCGCAGATCGATTATCGGAATCACCTTGCCGCGCAGATTGATGATCCCCTCGACAAAATCGGGGGAACGTGGGACGCGCGTGATTTCCACCATCCGGTTGATTTCCTGGACCTTCAGGATATCGACGCCGAATTCCTCGGTGCCGATATTGAAGCTCACCAGCTGCAGGATGTCTTCGGAAACCTTTCGTCCCTGCGGATTGACGTCTTTGTTTTCCATCTTCATACCTTCCCGATTCGGCGGTTACTTGCCCTGAACCTGAAACTTGGCGACCATCGTGCGCAGACCCTCGGCCTGGCGATTCAGTTGTTCGGCGGCCGAGGCCGACTGCTCGATGCCGGCCGCGTTTTCGCGGGTTACCTTGGCAATCGATTCGACATTGCGGGCGATTTGCTCGGAAGCCGCCGATTGCTGCTCGGAAGCCGAGGCGATCTGCGACACCATATCCTGGACCCGCTGAGCGAAGTTGAGGATGGCGTTCAGGCTTTCGCCGGCCTTGTCCGCCAGTTGACGGCCCGCCTGGACTTCCTGAATGCCCTGTTCCATCGACGTGACGGCGCCCTTGGTGTCTCCTTGAATACCCTTGATCATGTCGGTAATCTCTTTAGTCGCCTTGGTCGTACGCTCGGCCAGTTTGCGTACCTCATCGGCGACGACGGCGAAGCCGCGCCCTTGTTCGCCGGCGCGAGCCGCCTCGATAGCGGCATTGAGCGCCAGCAGGTTGGTCTGATCGGCGATGTCGTCAATCACGCCGATGATTTCGCCGATCTGGTCGGAGGACTTGGCCAAATCCTGGATCGTTTTCGCTGAATCCTGCACGACCTGCGCGATCCGGGTCATGCCGTCGATGGTCTGGGCCACGACGCGCGTGCCTTGCGTGGCCGCACCTGCCGCTTCTTTCGCCATATTCGAGGCTTCGCCGGCGTTCTTCGAAGATTCAACAATGGTCGCCGTCATTTCTTCAACCGCGGACGAGACCTGTGCGGTCTGATTGGTCTGTTCCTGCGAACCGCGCGACATCTGCTCCGACGACGACGCGATTTCGGTTGAAGCCGACACCAGCTGCGTGGCGTTGTCGGTCAACTCGCGAATCATCAGCGACAAGTTATTGGTCATCGTCTTGAAGGCAGAGCCGAGCGTATCCTTGTCCGATTTGGGCTCGACCCGCACGGTCAGATTGTTCGCGGCGATCTCGGTAGCGGCGGCGGCCAGCGTCTTCATATAGTCGACCAGCCCACGAAACGCGTCGGCCAATTGACCGAGTTCGTCCTTCTGGCTGATATGAATATTGTGCTGGACGTCACCAATTGACACCGCGCTCGCGACCCGCGTCATCTCGGCTAACGGCTGAGCGATGTTGCGGGCAATCAGGATCGACACCACGATGCCGAGTGCCAGCGCGGCAATTACGAAGATGATCGCCAGGCTGGTGGCCGTCGTCTGTGCCGATTCCATCTCCTGGGAAAAGATCTTTGCGGAAGAAAGCGTCGACTCGACGAACTTCGCTGCCAGCGGTACCAGCTTGGCGTTCATATCCCCGATCTGGTTTTGCAGGCTACGGTAACTTTGAAATTCCTGCCGGAACGTGTTCAGTGCCTGCGACAAATTGGCGCTAGCGCCGTTCGCTTCCCGAATCAGGTTCTCGAGGCGCTCCAGCGTCGTACTGGCGTAATTATCATCGTGCTTGAGCAGGTAATCCTTGTACGGAACGCGCACATCCTGCAGCATCGAGTAGAACCGGCCGCCGCCGTAGCGAATGACATCGCGGGCTTGCTCTTCCGCCCGCTCCATGCGGTCGACATATTCCTTGGCCTGCAGACGCGCTTTCACCCAATCGCGGAACAGCGCGGAATACTCGTCCTGCACGCGGATAATCTCCTCAACCGCAGCCTGTCCTTCCCCGTCGGTCAGTGCCAGCAAATCCGCGGTCTGCTTCTCAATCTGGGTCAGCAGCTGTTCGGCCCGGTCTGCCGTCTTCTGCTCGGCCGCGATCGTGAAATCACGACGGGCTACCGCCAGGTCCTTTACCGACAGCGCGATTTCCATGGCACCGTCAGCCTTGTTGACGCCGTTCGCCAAGCTGGAAATGCCACTGTAACCGATCCAACCGACGATTAGCGTCAGCACCAGGACTACGCCAAAGCCGATGTATAGCTTCTGTCCGATCTTGATGTCTCTCCACTTCATCGCTAACTCCTTGTATTGTTGATTTTCGTCGTGACCGCCACACTGGTGGCCACTACGCGGAATCGCTTAATCATTGTCATAGTCATAGTTCGAATGGGATTGATCATCGCCATACTGCCACGGTTCGTGCTCGCGTTCACGCTTCGGCGGTGCCGGCTTGGCGAAGGCCGCAAGAATCTGTTTCTGCTGCGGATGCGGACCCAACCATTCGACGTAGCCGTCTTCCAGATGGTAGACCGCCCCGATGATCTGCAGCCTTCCGGTACTCACCAAGTGTCGCACTTCGGCGCTTTGCTTAAGTATATCGGAGATCGCTTGTTGGACGTTAGACTTCACCGCCACGGCAGCTTGATCGCTACCCCTGGCCGCTGCGGACTGAGTCGTTTCACCCGGTGCTGCCGCCACGATGTTATCCGTCGACTCCGCCAACGGGCCGTGGAATTTCTCGCCGCTTGCTGCTGCCCTGACGATGTCGCAATCGGTGTGCCCCATCACGACCAGAAGCGGTGTTGACAGTTGGGCCACGCCGTATTCGATTGTCCCAATTTCGTTGACGTCGGCGACGTTGCCCGCCACGCGAACGACGAATAAGTCGCCCAGCCCCGCATCGAAAATGCACTCGACCGGGACCCGGGAGTCGGAACAGGACAGAATCGTCGCATACGGATGCTGCCCACCGGCGACCTGCTCTAACCGCGTTTCATGAAGATTCGGGTAAGTGCGCGCACCGGCTGCGAATCGCTTGTTGCCTTCCCGCAGCATCAATTGTGCCAGATCGCTGGTAATTCCCTCCGGATGTGCCGGTGTGACCGCCTTGGCGACGGCAGCCACCTTGGCCGGCACCATCTTGGACGCCGGCGGCGCATCAGCCAGTTCCAGACATTGCTGCCGTGGATGCACGCCCAGCCAATGCAACTTGCCGCTGTCGACGTTGTAGATCCCGCCGATAACGCGTAACCGGCCATCCTGCACGCGATTGTAAATCGCCGGACTCTGCGTAATGAGCGCTTCGATCGTACGCCAGACGTTTTCTTCGATTGCGCACTTGATCAGAGTCTCTTCATCCGGCGGCATGCCACTGAGCCGGCGCTGAGCACGCGTCACCGCTCCGTCAAACTGCTCGACCACTTGCGGCCAATATCCGCTCGCGGGGCTTTTCTTGACGCATGCCGTTACTGCGCTGCAGTCAGTGTGTCCGAGCACCACCAGCAGCGGCGTACCGAGACGATCGACTCCGTATTCAACTGATGCTAATTCGTCGATCCCCGCGGCATTGCCGGCCACCCGGACGACAAAGGCGTCTCCGATCCCGAGGTCGAGCACTAATTCAACCGGCAGGCGCGAATCGGAGCAGGATAGAATTGTCACCCACGGATGTTGCTCGGATGACGTCGCCTGCCGGATATATCGATCTTGTCGTGGAAACTGCAGTTCGTGTGCGGTAAACCGGGTGCTGCCCGCGCGCAACGTCTGTTCGGCCTGATCGGGGGTCGGACGATCGGCGGCCGCGAGCGCCGTTGCGGTCATCACCAGAGCCGTCGCGGCCGCAGCCAACCGTCTGATAGCGCCACTCCTTCTCATACGTCTGATCAGCAAAAACCCTCCTTAGCCTTGCCCTGCCGCTGCCCGGCGCAATTGTTAGCTTCCCTTAGAAGGCCACCTGCAAGTTCACCAACGCCTCGTTGTTGCTGACGGCATTGGCTTGTTCGCCGTTCAGATGGTAGTTGATCTGCAACTTGGTGAATTTGCCGTCGATGTACAGATTCGTGCCCAGGACCAGGCGGCTCAGGCGGTCGTTGGCCAGATCACGATTGTTGTCGATCTGTTCCAATCGCGCCAGCACCTGCACCTCCGGTAGAAACCGACTGCCGGTTACGAAGCTCTGGCCACCCCAGAGATACCAGCCGGCCTTGTCGACAGTGCCGACGTGCGAATGGATGTATTCCGCCTCAACAATGGAGCGCTTCCAGGTCCAGGTTGCCGAACCACCCCACGAGTCGAGATTCTGCTTGAGCGAATCAACAGCATTGGTCGTGCCGGTAAGAATATTCGCGGCCAGAGCCAATGACGAGCCGTACTTGACTTCAGCCCGCGACATCAGGTTCTTGTCCCGATTCAAATCGGAGGTGTTCGCTGCGGCGCCATTGTACACGCCGGCGATCACTTTCATGGTCGTATTTTTGGCGACGGGGCGCTGATATGCGCCCGAAATGCCCGCGTCGCGACTCGGCCCAAGCGCCTTCGCCAGCGACGGCGTCACAAACGGCATCGCCGTCGTCGAACGCAGATTGTCGGTACAGAACGGCGGCTTGTATTGACCGGCCTCGAAACTCCAGTTCTTGGTCGGCGCCACGGAAATCTTCGCATCTAACAGGGACGGCGACTTGGCAAACTCGCCGATGAATTGATACTGCGCCCACTCATTCAGCGAGCCGATCGCGCCCAGTTGCACGGTGCGCATCTCGAAACTGGAGCTACGAACCGTACCTTCGCGCTGATAATAAGAGCCGTGCACGGCGCCATAGAGCGCAATCTTGCCGTGGCTGGTTGAAGCCGGATTCTTCGGGCGGGCGCCTTCGACCTTCTTCGTTTCCTCAACCACCTGCTTCAACTCCCCGACCACTTCAGTCAATTGCGTCGCGACGATCAACGCTTCGTCGGAAAAGTCCGAGCTCGGGGCGCTGACGATTTCGCCTTCAGAATCGGCAATGGTCGGAACCTGGCGCGGCTGCGCCGCGAATTGCACCTTGATCGCCTTGAGCGAGTTTTCCAGGCGCGTCAAGGCATCGAGCAGTTTGTCGTAATTTTGGGCCGTCGCCGTTGCCGGCGCCAGCAAGATCATCGCCGCCAATAGCGCGCTGATCAGACCGATTAGTGCTTTCATCTGTTGACCTCCTCGAATTGCGAGATACCATCACTGCTCGTAGTTGCCCGCATTGCTGAATGAGTAGCCGCGAAGGAAGGTTGGGGTTCAGTCGCCGGCGTAAATCGACCGGTCGTGAAGCTTCTGCGCGATCCGCATGATTCGGCAGACAATGCGTTGAAGGTATCGACCGATCATCGACTATGATAACAACATTCGCTCCGGTTGCGCAACAAATGGACATTGGTCGAATGCGACCGACGACAAATGGGACCGGATTAATCTCTCAGTGAAACACGTTGACGTGATTGGAACGGGGCGCTTCAGAATGAAATCGCAGGTGCGGCGGGTCTCCGTCTGGACCTCCCGAAGATGCGACTTAGGCTGCGACTAAAAAATGCGGAGTTTCAAATAGCGGCCCGGATTGAGCCGGAAGTCTTCCAGCAGCGCTTCGGCGCGATCGAGCGTGCGACTGAGGTTGTAATAGAGTGTGTCGTTGTAAAGCATCTGACCGAGCGCGCCTTCGCCGGAGTTGATGCGTGTGGTGATCTTGCGCCAGTCGGCGACAATTGTCTTGAGGTCATTGTACGGTTCGGGATCATGCAACAGCTGCGCCAGCGTGCCGTCTCCGTGTGACAGAGAGTCAAGCAGGACATTCGTATTGCTCATCAGGCTGCGCATTTCCACGTAGAGCGTCGAATCGGTAATGAATTTGGCAAACGAACCGGTACCCGATTCGAGTTGCTGGGTCAGGCGTTCGGTCAGAACGAGCAGTTTGTCGAGGTCGAAGTAAACATTGGGATCGTTGACAAATAGTCCGAGCGAGCCGGTGCCGTTGTTGATCTTCTCAATGATCTCCTTGGCATGGCGGGATGCTTCACGGATATTCTCCACCGCCTGGCCGCCTTCTGCGATGATCGCTTCGATCGACGATGACCGACCGGGGAGCAGATATTCATCCTCATTGAGCACGCGGGCGGTATCGGAGCCGGACGAGATCTCAATCGTCTTGTCGCCGAGCAACCCCATCGTTCCGATCAAGGCGCGTGAATCGGAGCGGATAAACCGCTGCACCGACTTGTCGATGCTCAGTTTCACCTCGAGTCTGCCCGGATCGGTCTCAGAGAAGTAGATCTCTTTGACGGTGCCGACGCGCAATCCCGACAGTCGCACCGGTGAGCCCGGCAGCAGGCCGATGACATCGTCGTACTTCAGCCGCAGCTGGTACTTGGATTTCCAGACGCCCTCCTGATCGCCGATCGTAAACACTGCGATTACCAAGAACAAAGAGGCAAGAATGATGGTCAATCCCACCTTGACTTCGCGCGTCATTAGTGATACTCCTGCGCGGCGGCGAGGTACTCCACGATGAACGGATCGGTCGAAGCTTTGAACTCCGCCGGCGTACCGTCGAACGCGGCGACGCCGTCCCGAATCAGGGCAAAGCGGTCGCCGACATAAAAGGCCGAAATCAGATCGTGCGTGACCACAATCGAGGTCACATCGAGGGTCTCCTGGGTGTTGCGGATCAGCTCGTTGATGGCCTTGGCGGTCATCGGGTCAAGTCCGGTGGTCGGCTCGTCATACAACAAATAGCGCGGCCGAAACGCCAGCGCGCGCGCCAGCGCCACCCGCTTCTTCATGCCGCCGGACAAGTCCGAAGGCATCTTGTTCTGCACGCCGGACAATTGCACGAACGAGAGGACTTCTTCCACCCGTTCATCGATCTCCCGCTCGGTCATCGCCGAGTGTTCGCGCAGCATGTAGGCGACGTTTTCCTTGACGTTAACCGAATCAAACAGCGCCGCGGATTGAAACAGCATACCCATCTTCTTGCGCACCGGTACCATCGCTTCTTCCGAAAATCCAGTCGTGTCCTGATCGTCGATAACGATCGTTCCGCTGTCGGCCGAAATCAGCCGCAGGATCAGTTTGAGCAGTACGCTCTTGCCGCAGCCCGACTTGCCGAGAATCACGACCGTCTGGCCTTCGCCGATCGCCAGATTGACACCCCTGAGAACCTCCAGACTGCCGAAGCGCTTGTGAATGTTCTTTAGCTTAATCAATCGTGCGTCCTATCCGGTCTCGAAGATTAAGAAGAAAATCTTAACAAGGAGGAAGTCAAACAGAAAGATCAGAATGGAGGAAGTGACGACCGACATGGTCGTCGATTTGCCGACACCCTCCGTGCCGCCGGTGGTCGACAAGCCGAGATGACAACCAACGATGGCGATAATGAAGCCAAAAACCACCGGTTTCACCATCCCGGTGAAAACATCCTGAAGTGACAACGCCTGAATGGTGGTGGACTTATAAAAGCTGAAGTCCAGACCCAACGAATAGAGCGAAATCAGCATGCCGCCGACGATGCCGATGAGATCACCAAAAACGGTCAGGATCGGCAGCATAACCAGCAGCGCGATCAGGCGGGTGGTCACCAGCTTCTTGACCGGATTCGTCGCCATCGCGCGCATGGCATCAATCTGTTCGGTCACCTGCATCGAGCCCAGCTCGGCGGCGATCCCGGCGCCGACGCGGCCCGCTACCACCAGGGCGGTCAGCACCGGCCCCAGTTCGCGCACCAGCGATAGTGCCACCACGACGCCGATGTAAACCTTGGCGCCAAACCGCGCAATCTGATAGCCGGTCTGCAAGGCCAGCACCATGCCGGTGAAGAAGCAGGTCAGCAGCACGATCGAGAGCGAACGCACGCCGATCTGGTACATCTGCTCGATGATCGTCTTCGGATAGAACGGCCGCCGGAACATGTAGCCCACGGCATCGAAGGCCAGCTTGAATATCGCAAAGCAGTGGACGGCGGCCTTTTCGACCAGGCCGCCTTGGCGCACGTCAATTTTGCGCATTCAACCTCGCCGTTCCCAGCCGCCCTTCCAGTCGCTTCAACAGCTTCTCCTCGAGAATCCCGAACGAAGTACAATGCACGTGCTTGTTGTTGGCCGTTATTGTCAGCAGAGTCGCGAACTCGATCTTAACGCGGGCGGTGCCGCCGTCGGCGACCGTGAATTTCATCTGGCCCCGCCGGATCCCCGGGTATTCGGCGCCGAAGAAGTTCCGGCCGCAATCGCAATATTCGGGCAGCACTTCGAAGCTGTCGGTAACAATCGTTGCTCCGCCGGTTGAGCGCGCCGACACCGGTATCCTCTCTTCGGCGAGAATGGCCATGAGTGCGCCGACAACCTGTGCAGCGGATGTATGCGAATATACGGCCAGAACCGGCGCGCGTTCCGTCGGCTTACGCACGGTGCACGCGGATGCGAGAAGAATCAGCAGTGAAGCCATGATCCAGCGCATGGCCATAAACTTAATGAATCGTGGCAGTCAGCCCAATGGAAATGTTTGGCGGCCGGCCCGAGTGCGGATCAAGCCGATTTTTTCCGCCAACTCCGCAGAACCTCGACGATCGCCGGCATCGCCGAGATCAAAATGATCACGACAATCACCAGCGCGAAGTTGTTCTTCACGAACGGTAGATTCCCGAAGAAGTATCCCGAATAGAGAAAGAGGCCGACCCAGAAAATGGCGCCGATGATCGTGTACGGAACGTACTTGGCGCGGCTCATGGCGGCGACTCCGGCCACGAACGGCGCAAACGTGCGAATAATCGGGAGGAATCGCCCGATAATCACCGTCCGCCCGCCATACTTGGCATAAAACGACTGCGTCTTCTCAAGATATTGCTTCTTCAAGAACCGGTGATTGCCGGAAAATGCCCGCGGCCCAATGAAACGCCCGAAGGTGTAGTTCGTGTTGTCGCCGAGCACGCTGGCACTGGCCAAAATCACGAAGGCCAGATGGGGGTTGAGCGCGCCGGTCGCGGCCAGCGCACCGGTCGCAAACAGCAGGGAATCACCGGGAAGAAACGGCGCTACGACCAGACCGGTTTCGCAGAAGATCACCGTAAAGAGGATCAGATAGACCCATAGGCCATACTGGGCGATCAGTTCCGCCAGATGCCGGTCGAGATGCACCACCCAGTCAAAAATCGTCTGCAGGATTTCCATGTCCGCTCAATACCGCCTTCGCTTCGGCCAATAAAAAATGCACCATGTAGGACTCGAACCTACGGCCCGCTGATTAAGAGTCAGCTGCTCTACCAACTGAGCTAATGGTGCATTCAAACGGCTATGTCAAATTCCATGAGGGTGGATGGGATCGAACCATCGGCCCTGTGCTTAAAAGGCACATGCTCTACCACTGAGCTACACCCCCAGATTCGGACAGACAAGATATGAATCGCGGGGCGCTTGTCAACCGATGAGACGGCTTTTTTCGCCCGCCGAGGGCTGCGAAATCCGCTGCTCTGACTGCCCGCCGCTGCGTACTATCTGCTACAGAACTCGTAAGCAAGAATTCCTTTCTCGAAATTCGGTAGACCGAATTCGTCTCGACGGTTTTATTAGACACATGAACCGGCTCAAGTATCAGCAGATGGTCGACGCGATGATGCACAAAGATCGCCGCTTCGATGGCACATTCTATGTCGGTGTCCACTCGACCGGCATCTATTGTTTGCCGTCGTGCAAGGCGAAGAAGCCGCTGCTGAAAAACGTATCGTTCTATTCCACCCGTGAGGAAGCGATCGCCGCCGGCCTGCGCGCCTGCAAACGATGTCGGGCCGAGCGCTTTCCCGACACGCTTCCGCCATGGCTCCATCAGGTGCTTGAGCACATGCGCCGCCACCGCCAGGTGCGCTTGGACGAGTTAGCTTTGATTCGTCTCTCCGGTGTCGACATTTCGACCATTCGCCGCTATTTCAGGCAGCACCTGCAGACCACGCCGCTGGCGTTTCACCGCCGTACGCGTCTCAATTTCGCACGCGAATTGATTGAGCACGGCCACAGTTATCTGGACGCCGCTTTCGCCTGCGGCTATGAATCCGCCTCCGGCTTCCGCGAGGCGTTCGCAAAACAATTCGGCAAACCGCCGGGAGCGTTCTATGTCAGCAACTAATATCCTCTACCGCGATCTCCCCAGCCCGCTGGGGACGATGATCGCCGGCACGACCGGTGACGGGATCTGCTTCCTTGAATGGCAAGACCGCGGCGGTATCGAGCGCATTCTCGATCGCGTCGCCAAACGTTTTCGCCGTGGCACCCAGCCCGGCGACCATCAGCATCTTGACAAGCTGGAGAAAGAACTGGCACGCTATTTCGAAGGCAAACTGACCACTTTCACCGTGCCGATTGATGTTACCGGTACCCCGTTTGAGAGGCAGGTTTGGAGAGAACTGCAGCGAATTCCGTACGGGAAGACGCGCACATACGGTGAAATGGCTGAACGTCTCGGCCGTCCCGGCGCTCAGCGCGCTGTCGGCCGCGCCAACGGCGCCAATTTCCTGAGCATCGTGATCCCCTGCCACCGCGTGATCGATGCCGCTGGCAAGCTCCATGGCTACGGCGGCGGAATCTGGCGAAAGAAATATCTGCTCGAACTGGAGGCGGGTGTTGCACCGGCCCAGTTGCAGCTGCAGATCAAGGCTGATGTCAAATAGCTGCGACCGCTACGGGCAAAACTGACACGGTGATGGACCGCCCTTGAAGATGTAGTTGACCATGTAGACGATGTCGGAAATCGTGACATGCCCGTTGCAGTCAACATCTCCCATGTCGAGCGGTATGGGTGCCGGTCCGCCGGCGAAAATGTAATTGATCAGGTAAACCGCATCGGAGATGTTGACGATGCCGTTGGCATCGGCGTCCCCGCAGCTCGCACTACCGCCGGAAAGCATGCTCTTAAGCGTAGAAATCAACCCGGCAAATGGGGTGTCGCCGTTACTGGACAGCAAGAAAGCGACAGGAATCGTGATCTCCCCGTTAGTCGGCAGGCTCAACTTACCAAACGACAGCAGTGCCGACACGTCCACGGCGAACTCATTACCGCTGTTGCCGGCGACCAACTCGCGGTATGCCGTGCGGTCCGGCAGGCTCGAGGTCGGATAGATGAGACTGGCATTGGATATAACGCGCATACGTGGAGTCAGCGCTGACGAGGCGAGACTGGCCAGTGCCACCACTCGATTCTCATCAAGTGTGGACGCAACTTCGATGGCGTTGGGCGCAGCATCAGCAACGCCGTTGTTGATCGTGTAGTCGTCAACATCGAAATCTGCGAAGACACCAACCGCTACTGTCAACGCGGTATCACAGATGTTTCGCAACTTGTAGATTGCCACCACCTGCGCGCAGCTGTCTACGCCCTGCGAATTCCAGCCATAGTAGTAGGTGACATCCCCGTAAATTCGCCCATCGTTGGTTGCAAACCGAAGGCTCTGGAGTGTTCGCCCGAGTGCATCGGAACTATCGGCAAAACCGTCAACCACGGCGAAATCGGCCTGGTTGTAATTGTCCTGGTAGACCACGGTGTCGGTTCCATCAACCGTGCCGACCAGAAGGCTGGCATCAAACACGACATTGCCGAGGAGGTCGTTGTACAACGCCTGCAGCGCCTGATTACCGAATCCGGGCGTATTCGGAACAGTGAACGTCAGGCAGTTACTGCCAAAGCTGTTGCTGCTGACGCTCGGTTGCGAGTAGACGACGTTGATCGCCACCGGGATATATTTCTCCGGTAACTCGGTGTCATCGGTGACAAACCGAATTTCATCGAGGATCTGACCGACGTCGCAGGCGCCAGAGGCGCCGCTGGCGTCATAACTGACGACATAATCCTGATAGGTCCCGGCGGGAAGCGTCACTGGTGTGGTGCCGGATATGTCCAGCCGACCCGCCATGGCCGTGACGGAATAGATCGTCGTTGAGTTCGTCCCGATATTCGTGACGCGAATTGTGGTATCGACGATCGTCCCCGGGACGGCCAGCAGCGGCGAAATCTGCCGGGGTCGGTAGGCCAGACTGCCGGCGATGACGTCCAGTTCCAGTCGCGTCGTCTCCAACACCAACCGGAATTTGTCAATCTGCTGCGGCGTAAACAGATCAAGGCACGCCTTATACGAGTACGACATCATGTTGTTGACTTGCGGGCTGTATGGTGTCGCATCGCACCCTCCGGGTGGGGCGGCATAATTGTCGTAGATACAATCAGGCGCAGGGGAGACGTGCTGGTAGAGGTCGGGATCGGCCGGCGTGTCACAGAGCAGATCGCCGGCAACGCTGCAATTGCTGCCATTCGGACACTCGCTACCGAAGGCGGTCTCGTGCGTGTGATAGAGATCGAAATAATGCCCGATCTCATGCACGATCGTCGAGTTGAACGGCTGCGCCAACCCGCCGCACAAGTTGTTCATGATGATCCCCTGTGTCCCGCTGCCGGGAAAAGCGGAGATGCCGCAGTAAGGAAAGCCCGATTCGTTCGGCACCCAGTAGATGTTGATCGCTTCGGGCTCGACGCTTGATCGCTTGAGCGAGTCCCATTGCGCGTCGTTAGTGCAGTCGTAGAAAAAGAAGTCGGAGTTGATGAAGTCGACGTTCTTGTACTCGTAGATTTCGACGTTCACCTGGCTGAACAGCACGTTGGCCGAGGTCATGACCAGCGGCATTTCCGCAGGGTCGAATCCGCCGGTTCCGTCATTGTGCCGGATGATGTGCATCTGCACCGGGATGCGATAATGAGTGGTCGATCTCCCGCGATTCAAATGGAGCAGTTTCAAATGCCGTTGATATGCAGCTTGAGCCTGGGCCGGAGTTAATGACGACCCGCAGAATCCGGTCGGTTCAGGCTGCGCAAGGACATAGAACGAGCTGTCTTCGCTCGGCCAAATTCCAAGCGCCGAGCTGATAAGCCAGAGCGCACAAAGCGCCCAGCGCGATGCAAACATCGAAACCATCCTTCCCAATATGACATCTCTGCCGGAGAAGACTCTTCCAAGGATATGACAATTAATGATTTACGCGTTAATATAGCCTCTTTTGCCCATTTAGTCAAGCGCCAATCCGTAGGTAGCAAGCCCGGTAGGGCTACTTGAAATCCAGCAGGTCGCGCGCCGATTGCAGCGCCAACTCGATCGCCCATTTGGTGATGATGATCGACGAGATGATTCCGCTCAGGGCATCGAGTGAATAGATGTTCCAGATCAGTCCCGCAGTGAGCGCGATGATTGCCGTCAGGCTGGTCAGGGCATCAGCGATCACGTGAAGATATGCCGCCCGAATGTTGTGATCGGAATGCTCCTTGGGATGATGCAGAACCAGGGCGCAAATGAAGTTCACTGCCAGCCCGACAACCGCAACGACTATCGCCTCGCCGAACTTGATCTGCTGCGGATGGATGAAACGCGCCACTGATTCAATCGCCATCCAAACGGCAATTACCTGCAGGAACAGCGCGCTCGTATATCCCGCCAATGCCAGGATCTTGTCGGTGCCGGAACGAAAGCGGGGATTGTCGTGGTTGCGTCGCGCCAGCGCATAGGCCATCCAGCTCAGCCCGATGGCCAGCACATGCGAGGACATATGCCAGCCATCGGCCAGCAGCGCCATAGAATTCGTGTAGTAGCCGAATCCAATCTCCACCAACATTGTGGCGCCGGTCAAGTAGACTACCCAGCGAGTGCGTCGCTCGTGATGCGCCTGGTGGTCGTGCGCAGGCCCAGGATGCTGATGATCGTGAGTGTGTTCGTGAGAATGTCGGTCGCTCATGGCAAATCAAGCCGTCGCGGGTAATCCCTTCATGAGCAGGTGACCTACACTCATGTACGGTCGGCTTCCTATGAGCGCGGGCAAGCGGCTCTCAGCGTGATTAGCAATCGTAGTACAATTCAAACTCGCCGACCGTCGGTTGCCGTCCGATATTTCCGAAATCATCGCCCTTGACCTTGATCCAGTTCTCGATCAGGTCTTCCGAGAACACGCCGCCTTCCAGCAAATAATAGTGGTCTTTCTCCAGTCCCTTAATCGCCCGATCAAGGGATGTCGGCAGCTGATGGATCTTCTCCAGCTCGCCCTCTGACAAGTCATCGAGATTCTTGTCGAGCGGCGCACCCGGATCGATCTTGTTCTTGATTCCGTCCATTCCCGCCATCACCATCGCCGCATAGCCGAGGTACGGGTTCATGGTTGCATCGGGCGGACGGAACTCAAACCGCATCGTCTTGGGATTGCGCTGATAGCCGGGGATACGGATACAAGCTGTGCGGTTGCCCATCGAATAAGTTCCCGCAATCGGCGCTTCGAATCCGGGGACCAGCCGTTTGAAGGAGTTGGTGGATGGATTGGTAAATGCCAGGAGTGAATCCACGTGCTTCAAGATGCCGCCGATATAGTAGATCCCCTCCTTGGACAGGATGGCTCGTCCGCTCTTGTCATAGAACAGTGAGTGGGCGCCGGCAGCCAGGTATTGATGCACGTGCATTCCCGATCCGGGCTCGTTAAAGAGGGGCTTCGGCATGAACGTCGCGGATTTGTTCATGCGGAAACAGTGATTCTTGACGATGTACTTCACCAGCATCGACTGGTCAGCCATCTTCAGCAGCGGCTGAAATGCGGTCTCGATCTCATGCTGGCCGCGCCCGCCAACCTCGTGGTGATGGTATTTCAATCCGATGCCAACCGACTTGAGCAGCGAGGAAATCTCCGATCTGAGATTGAAAGTCCGATCCAGCGGGGGCGCAATATGATAGCCCCGCTTCCAGCCAATCTTGTATCCCAGATTGTCTTCCGTTTCATCGTCGATCGTATCGGCCTCGGCCGACTTGACGACATAATAGGCCGTCCCCGGTTCCTGGCGATAATCGGCTTTGTCAAACACGTAGTACTCAAATTCCGGTCCGATAATCGCCTCGGCACCCCTGACCACTGACGCAACATAGCGCTCCGCCGCCGCTGCCACCCGCCGTGGACAACGTGAGTAGGGCGTTACTGTCCGGCCACTTTCCATGAAATTGCCCAGGAACGACAAAGTCGGCCGCTCGAAAAACGGGTCAACGAATCGCGTTTCCGGGTCAGGCAACACGATCATGTCGCCGCGCTCGATCGAGGTGAAGCCCCGCATCGAACTGCCGTCAACCCCGATCCCGTGTTCGAAGAACTCTCTATCCAGAGACTCCACCGGCAGTGTGACATGGTGCCACAGGCCGGAAAGATCACAAAATTTCACATCGATGTACTCAATCTCAGCGGCTTTGATGAGTTTCTTGATATCTTCCAACTTCATGCGCGATCTCCTCGTCGCTTGTGACAATTTTCACATAAACTAATCAATTGGCTGCCGATTTGCAAGCTAATTCAGATAAGATCGGTATGCGATAGAACGGGGCTAACGGAGGCGCGGTTTCCAGCCAAAGCGGGCAAGGTCGATGACGTCGTCGCGATTGAACCGAACACCCTCCTTCTTCAATAGTGACTTCTGAAGCTCATAGCCTCCATGATGCGGCAATGATATCCGCCCCTGCTTGTTGATCACCCGATACCACGGGAGGCCGTGCTTTTCGCTCTGGGTGTGCAGAATCCTGACCACCTGTCGTGCCGCGCGCGGCTCACCTGCCAGGGCGGCAATCTGGCCGTATGATGTCACTTTGCCGCGCGGAATGCGCCGAATGACGTCGACAACGCACTGGTGAAATGGGCTTAACTTCGAGGTGTCGGGATTTTGCGTTCGCTTCGGCATAGCACAGGCAATTATATTTGCCACCAGTATGAGAAATGAGATCAGCTTCGCAATCACTTTGTTGATCACCATCACTGTTTCGCTGTCATGCAGTCCATCAAATAAGGACGAAGCGACAGTGTCGTCGAAGGCGGCTACTGATACTACCGGCTATCGCCTGTTGATTGGTCAGCAATTTCCCAATGTTGAGGTGCTCGACCTTGACGGTAACGTGACAAAAACCAGCCAGATTCTCGGGCAAGGCCGGGTATTTCTGTTCCTGGAACCGACTTGCAGTTACTGCGTCAAGATCATTGACCGCTGGCGCGACCAATTCGAGAAGAAGCTCATGTCTCCGGAAGAGGTTGCGGCAATCGTGCCCGCAAGTGTGGAGGCCGCGCAGGCGTACCAGCGCCTGCAGTCACTCCCGTTTGCAGTGTATGTTGATACCGGACTTATCTTCATGAATCGTTTTCAAGTCACTGACTTCCCGCTGCAGCTGGTCGTCGGCAAGTCGGGCACCATCCACGACTACAACTTCCAGGTCGATCGCCAGATCTTCGCCGACCAGATTCGCCGGCAGTTCGAGAAATAATCTGAACAAAAAAGGTCGAGGCCCGGCAGGGGATGCCGGGCCTCTCAGGCAGAAAGCGCATCAGGTGTGTGAAACACCTACAGGGGAGGTTCGTAATTGAGCGTCAAGCGTGCAGCAACTTAAAAACCGTATCCGACGTCAGTTGCCCCTGCGCCTGTGCTGCCATTCCGACGTTCAGTTGCACGATTGAACGCAGATAACTTGCCTGTTCGCTGGCATAGTCAGTGTCGCGGATCGTCGACTCCGCGGCAGTGAGGTTCTGTGACGCCACCTCCAGCGAACGCATGGTCGATTCATATTCATTCTTGGTCTTGGCACCAACATCCAGCCGCAAGTCCGAAACCGAACGCAACACGCGGTCCACCTCGCTCAGCGCCTCTCGCGCCTGGTCCGGCGTCGAGACATCGAGGTCCGGCATCTGCGGTACGGCGACGACGGCACCGTCCGAGCCGTCCAGCAACTTCTGATTGCCGTAGCCGGTCTCGGCGCGCTGTCGGTTGAAGGCTGCGACCGTCTCGGTCATCTGCTGTTGCAGGATTTTGCCGGTCTCGGGAGTGTTGGTTGCCTCGTCACTGGCCGTCTGTACGATCTGCCGCATCTCGCGAACGACATCTGTCAGCTCGCCAAGCGCGGCATCGGTAGCGGCATTGCGATTGAGATGCGCTTCCAAACCCTTGATTTGTTCCGTGAGCGATCCGATCTGCGCACGCATCTGTTCAGAAATCACCAGTTCGGCCGGACCGTCCGCTGCCGTGTTGATGCGCTCGCCGGAAGACAGCTTCTGCATGGTCTTGGTCAGGCTGCGCTGGATCAACGACAGGTTGCGCACGGTGTTCATGCCGGCAAAACTACCCTGTATGGTGATCATGCGGATCCTCCTTGCGTCGTCCGTGTCGGTGACTAGGGATGCAACAAGGCTGCCGAAGCACTGGGAGGATCGTTCACCCTCAGAACCCTTTCGTTATCAAAGCATTGGCGTCTCTGCCGCAGGGGCCGCCGCGGCGCGGTATCGCCAGTTTCACTCAGAAACTAAGGCGGACACGCCACACTCGGCTGTTGACTTCCCACACAGCGTCCGGTGTCGTGTGTGAAATCTGATCGCGCTGGTGGGATTGTTGCCATCAGTATGGGGGGCAGGCAAGACATCATCGCAATCGACTATTTCCAACCCGCTCGCCCCTAACCGCTTACGCCACCCGTGCCTTTGGTACCGCTTTTGCGTGAAGTGAAACGGGGGAGAAGGAATGCGTTGGCACAAGTGTAGGCGAATATGATTAAGGTCAATGTCACAAACACTTATCGTGTCGAGGTCACACCGCCGCGGGCGAAAGAGAAGCGATCTCGCGAGGACGAACCGCAATTCGGCAAGGTCGGCGCGATGGTGCAACGCAAATTGGAAAAGGCCGGAGTCGAAGCGAAGCTTGCCAAGCTCCGCCATAAATCTGACAATCGTTCTCCGGAGGCCGAAGAGCGACGCTCAATGGTCACAACGATTCCCGCTGATGCCAATAAGTTCACTCCCGCTTTTGAGGTGAACGACAAAGCCGCTGAAGCCAAGCGGCCTCCCGAAAAAAGACAATCTCCGCAAACCCACGATCGCGAGAAACAGCCGGATGTCACTGCCCGGTCGGATGAAGATGAACCCAAATTGCAGGGTTCGGAAACGCATCGCACACCAGTCGATCAGGCGAAACGTTCGAGCGACCGCAAGTCGGTATCGCCGGCAGAGCAGCGCCTTGAGGACGAGGAGGACGAATCGGCGGGGAAGATCGATCTGGCACAGCGACAACAAGCGTCACGCAGCGTGCTGGAGGTATTTCTCGAGAAGATGCTCAAGCAGTCGCAGTCGCAACGGGAGGATGCAGAATTGATGATTGAACACCAGTTCGAAATGCAAAGCGACGACACCGCGGGGGTGACTGCGGAGCAA
Organism: Candidatus Zixiibacteriota bacterium; assembly: GCA_020853795.1. NCBI lineage: Bacteria > Pseudomonadati > Candidatus Zixiibacteriota > Candidatus Zixiibacteriota bacterium. The sequence continues at coordinate 4,355 of JADYYF010000117.1, read as the reverse complement.
GTTGACGAGCAGGCGATTGATCGGCGGGCAATCGAGAATTCAATCTCCGCTCAGCACGAACGTACAGCCGGCAGAGAACGAATGGATGACGCGATGTACGCCGTCCACAAGAAGGTGCATCAAGCCTATCTGGAGCAGCTCGACGAGCGTGTGCGGGGGAATCAGAAGGCCGCCGAGAGTGAGGATATGATGGCGCGGTTGCGCCAAACCAGTGTGAGTGAGGTTAGCGCTGTGACGGCGGTCGATCCTTTCTTCGACCCTCCGCTCCGACCGGCACCGCTGGTGCTTCCGGAAGACTACGCGCGTCAGTTAGCTGACGCGCTTGCGCCGAAAGAGACGGCGACGACTGCTGACGCAGGCTCGGCGCCGGGGATCGATACTCTCCAGAAGGAAGGCGTTTTCGGTTTGTCGCCTTCTGGCCGTAACCTGACCGTCACCGATTTCGTCCGGCAGAAGGAATTTGAATATGACCTCGATCAACGACCCTTCACGATCGACGCATTTCTACAGGAAACCGAGACGGCCATCTTCAACACCCTCAATAACGGCAACAGCTCCAGTGTGACCGGCACCCTGCTGCGTGCGGCGGAAGCGGTTAACAGTTTCCGCAATCACATGATTCGCTCGGCCGAAGTGCCGGAGGAATCGCTTCAGGTTCCGGAGTCCAATGAGACCGGCCATCCGTGGCAGGACGACGAACGCTGAGACTTGGGTTTTAGTGCAGTTGAATCGGTAAGTGTCGGGCGGATCGAATGATCCGCCCGCTTTTAGTTAGCGCACGACGATGAATTTATCCGCAATCGTCTTGTCGTCGAAGCGGACGTAATATAAGAACACACCCGGGGCCAGCTTCTCTCCAGACGGATTGCGGACATCCCAGTGATACTCGCCGCTGAGATTGTCGAAAGCGACGATGCGGTCGCCCGAGGCCGTGAAGATCTCGAGCCGCGAGCCCGGAGGCAGGTTGCGAAATACCAGTTCACCGTCAAGATAGGAGAAGGGATTCGGGGACACGAACACGGGCGAACTCACCGTGAACTTTGCAGTCTCCGAGTATCCGTCGGTGGCCAGTTTAGCGCGCCAGTAGTAGATCGTCTCGTTTTCCAGGGCGCGCTGCGGCGTCCAGCGGGCGGAACCGGAATAACCGACGACGATTCCGGCATCGAACAAGTCGACGAAATCGCGGTCGCGCGAGACTTCGAACGTGCAAGCGATGGTATCGCGATCGCCGCTCCAACCGATCTCAAACGTCGGATGTGCTGACATCTCAGTCGCCCCGTCGACGGGATACAGCAGCGTCGCTACCTCACCGGCATCGAGTGCCATGTCATAATGCGTAAACACCTGCGCCGGCGCCCACGCCGAATAGGCGCTGCCGTCAAATGCCCGCACCGTCCACCAATAGCGGCGATTGTGCTGGTAGTTGGCCGTGCTCTGGTAAGTCGTATACGGCGACTGCTGGGCAACATTGCCGGAGATCTCGACTTGCGCCGTCAGCAGTGAATCGGAGCAAGTGCGAAAGAGGTAGTACAGCGGATCGCCGTCAGGATCGGTGGCGTTATTTGCGACGAGTGTGATGGGATGGCCGTAGACCGGTTGCCCGGCTGTGGGTGTCAGTGGACCCGGAACCGTCGGCGGATTGTTGGCGAGCACGATGCGAAATCCGGCGGGCTCCATATAACCTGACCAGGCCTGGCCGTCGTAAGCGCGCGCCCGCCAGCGGTAGTAGGCACCGTCGACCAGGTTGGTCGCCAACGTCCAGGTCGTCGTGCCGGAACCCTGCGCCAGCATCGAAGAGATCTGGATCAGCGTCGTCAGCGAGGAGTCATACAGCTCGAACTGATAGGTGATCGTGTTGCCGTTGGCATCGGTCGAATTGACGATCCGCAGCGTCGGTGTCAACGTCGCCACCGCAGCGCCGTTGGCCGGCGCACTCAAAGTCGGCGTCGTCGGCGGTGTGTTGGCCAATGACACGTTGACGATGAATGTCCGCGCCGATGACCACGGGGAGGAGTACGTCCCATCCGAGGCGCGCACGCGCCAGTAGTAAGTGGTAAGGTTGGTCAGTGGTGAGCCGACTTGCCAGGAGGTCGTGCCGCCGGCGCCCTGGACGACATTGCTGGCCTGGGCCGGGATCGACGTGAAACTCGAATTGAGTGAGACCTGAAACTGATAGGTGGGCGTAACACCTTCCGGGTCGGTGGTGTTGTTCACAATCAAGGTTGGCTGCCGCGCATTGACCGTGGCGCCGTTGGCCGGCGAATTCAGAGTCGGCGTCAACGGCGGTGTATTGGGGGTGGCAAAGCTCGTCGTACTTGACCACGCCGACCACAAGCTCCCGTTGCCGGCGCGGACGCGCCAGTAATATGTCGTTGCCGGCGCCAGGTTGACCGGTACCTGCCAGCACGAGGTCCCCGACGTATGGGGCACCGCGACGTTCTCCTGCGTAACCAGGGCAAAACTGCTGGAAGTGGAAATCTGGAAATGGTACCGGATCGGCTGTTCGCAGCCGGACTGCGTCGAGCTCGTGACGCATAGGCTCGGTGTGACGCTGGCAGCGAGCGTACCATTGCCGGGCGTGGCGTTAGTCGGCCGGGTCGGCGGGGTCGGGCAGTCGGCACCGCCGCTGGATGTGGTCGGCACAATAATCGCGCCCTCGCCGCCGCGCAACGAGATCTGCGTAATCACATCGCTCAGCGAGCCGTCGGCCAGCAGCTTGCGATAACTGCCGCCGAGATTCACTGTCACGGCGGTGGAAGCATCTCCCCATTTGGACTCGAACCCGTCCCGCGCTCGGATATATACCCGCCCGTTCGGATATTCGCGCTGCCAAACCTTGTAGGTTCCTCCGGACTGATCGGGCGAAGCGCCCGATTGCGTCAGCTGGTAGTGCTGCGCGGGCCAACCAAGTTCGTAGCCCATCGCCGGAATCCAGGCGAGCGTGTCAAATCCGGGATTCAGAAACGCACCATAGGCGTTGCCGGACGCCGGGCGAATGAACAGCCAGGTCGAATCGCTGCGGGCTGCCAGGTAGAAACAAAGATTGTTGTAGATCGCCTGCCGCAGCGACGAAATCGACCAGCCGTCATAGCTGGTGCGGGGCATCGAACACCAGAAATACGTAACCCCGCGCGAAGCGGCCAGCGAGTCACGCGAATAGAGATTCTCGAGACGGTGCACACTGGAGTTATTGCAGTAAACCGGATCCCAACCGAACTCATAGTGGACCAGGTCGCAGCCGGAAGAATCCGGATTCTCCAGAATCGTCTTGTGATAATTGCCGAAGTTGTAGGCCAGTTGTTTGTGCTTGTGATCGATCGACCACTGTGCTGAGGTCTTGAGCGTATCGTGGACCTCGCGGCCAAAGACCAGCATCCAATTCCAGCCCCACTCGGCAAACGTGTCGGTACCGTACGTCAGCAGATTTGCGGGACTTGTGCCGGTTTCAACTACCAGTCCGCCGGACACCAGGCCGGCCCCCTTCAAGTTCGTGTGATTATAGTTGTCGAAGAAGACTCCATCCCAGTAGCCGGTACGATTTGGCCAGTTGGAGTCGCCGCCGGAACTGAAGATCAGAGTCACCCATTCCTTGTAGGCCTGCCGCAGACGGTCGCTCGGGAAATTCGGCGCCAGTCGGGTGGGGTAAGAGAAGGTGTTGCCGCCGCTGAAGAGTGAAGATATGTAACCATTAGGTACGCGGCTGACGGAGTCCTTGGGCTGGATTGTCAGTGAATTCGTGCCCGGGATGAGCATGGTATCCCAGGAACTGCCGTTCCAGTTGCGGATGCGCGTGTCGTTGTAGAAGTGCATGTAGGCTTCTTCCTGGATTCCGCCCAGCTGGACGATCCGGTCGCGAATCCAGGCCGCCTTCTTCCCCCCGTTGAACATCGTCGACGAGCTGCTGCGATACGACGGCATGTCAGTGCCGGAGATGTAATAATACAGGCGCGCACCCGGCGACTTGGCGCGCCAGTCATCGATTGAGGCCGGACATTCCGCATAGGGAACGACACAGGTGAAGCGACTAAACATCCAGTCCGGATCGCCGGGCTTTTCGAATTTACAGGTGCCGTCGATACCGGCAAAGGTCGCACCCGACCGCAACGATTGCGTTATTGGCGATGCTGAAGCGGCAACCAAAAGCCATGCCAAGGCAGTCAGCAATCCGTGATACCGCAGAGAGAGATGATTCACGAGGCAGACCTCCGATCAATATCGGCGCGAGAATTGACCAGCTTCATAATGTGCACCGCACCTGGTGGCAATTCGTGGCGGCGGTAGATTACTGCCGTGCGAATGGAATGCCGCGCCGACTGCAAAGTGAACTGACGATGTATCTTGAGCTTATATCGGCG
>JADYYF010000116.1 GCA_020853795.1 Candidatus Zixiibacteriota bacterium | reverse complement strand
GTGACGATCGTGTCGCCGTGGCTCATCCAGACGGTCGATTTCTCCACGCTGCCTCTGAACAACGCCGAATTGAGATCGGCCTTGACCGTGGCGCGACCATATTCGCGCGACTCGCTCTTGCGCAAGTCGCCGCCGTGAATGCGGGCGATCAATTGCATGCCGTAGCAGATGCCAAGCACCGGCACGCCCATCGCCAGGAACCGGCGATCGATATCGGGCGAATTCGGATCGAGCACCGAGGCCGGCCCGCCGGAAAGGATGATGCCGACAATGTTCTCGCCGTCGAAGCGCTCGAACGGCGCCGTACAGGGATGAATCTCGCTGTAGACGTGCATTTCGCGCACCCGCCGCGCGATCAACTGCGTGAATTGCGAACCGAAGTCCAATATCAGAATCATCTCGCTGCCGCGGACGGTCATAGCCATTTCTCCTCTTTCCGAACCAGCTCCCGCAACCAATTGGCATCATCGGTGTCGGGGTGGTCGCTGTTGTAATGCAAACCGCGCGACTCCTGGCGCTCGATCGCGAAGTCAATGATCAGCCGCGCCACTGTGGCCAGATTGCGCAATTCAATCGCCTCGTAGCTCCAAGCGCGCGTCATGAAGTAGTCCTCGATGTCCTTCACGAGGATGTTTACGCGTTCTCGTGCGCGGTTAAGTCGATAATCGGAACGAACCACGCCGACATAGTCCCACATCAGGTTGAGTAGTTCGTTGCGGTCGTGCTGCAGCAGCACGCGCTCCCGCCGCTTCAGGCGCTCGCCGACGCCGTCCAACGGTTTCGTCTGCACGTCCTTGGTTAGAAAACGGCTGATGTCGTTGACCGTCGCAACTTCCGCCGCGAAATCGGCAATCGCCACGGCCTCGAGCAGCGAATTCGACGCCAGCCGGTTGGCCCCGTGCATACCCGTCATCGCGACCTCGCCGCAGGCAAAGAGGTTGATCAAATCGGTGCGTCCCTCCAAATCGGTCCCGACCCCGCCGCACATGTAGTGCGCCGCCGGCACCACCGGAATGCGATCCTTTGTGATGTCGATGCCGTACTTGTGACAGTTGTAGTAAATATTCGGAAAACGCTTGAGGATCGTCTCATGCCCAAGATGCGTAACGTCGAGATAGACGCACGGATCGCCGGATGCCTTTAGCTCCGAGTCGATCGCCCGCGCCACAACATCCCGCGGCGCCAGTTCCGCCGACCTGTGGTACTTATGCATGAAGCGCACGCCGCCCTGCGTTACCAGGATGCCGCCTTCGCCGCGCACCGCCTCCGAAATCAAGAATGATGCGCCGCCGGGATTGTACAGCGTCGTCGGATGGAATTGAATGAATTCCATGTTGGCGACCGCCGCACCCGCGCGGTACGCCATCGCTACCCCGTCGCCCGTCGCGATCGGCGGATTCGAAGTGTGCTTGTAGACGATGCCCGCGCCGCCGGTCGCCAGGAGGATTGTGCCGGCGTAGAAATACTTGGCGTTCAAGCCGCGACTGTCCAGGCAAATCGCCCCGATGCACTGTTTGCCCGTATCCACCGGAGCCGTGATCAGATCGACCGCGATGTGATTTTCGAAAATCTTGATATTGGGATCATGGTGTACCGCGCGTAGCAGCGCCTTCTCGATCTCCCGGCCGGTCGCGTCCGCCGCATGCACCACGCGGCGCGCCGAGTGGCCGCCCTCGCGTGACAGGTGCAGATGCTCCTCCGTCGGCGCGATCTCGTCGTGGCTGAACTGCACGCCGATGTCGATCAGCTCCTGAATGCACGCCGGACCCGCCTTCACGATCGCTTCAACCACATCGCGACGGCATAGCCCGGCGCCGGCGGTGAGCGTGTCGGCCACATGCGCCTCGAAGCTGTCGGCGGGCGAAATCACCGCCGCAATTCCCCCCTGCGCGTAGTTCGTGTTGGAATCCATTTTGCGCTTCTTGGTCACAACCGCAACCGTCCCCTTGCGCGCAACTTTGAGTGCGTAGGAAAGCCCGGCAATGCCGGAACCAATGATCAGAAAGTCGAATTTAAGCAGCGACGCACCTCGCAATGATGCCCCAGAATATATCCGCGCGCTCCGCGAATTCCAAGGCGATTTCGATGACGGCGCACTCGCCCGGCGCCCACGCCTGCGCCCGCAATCGGGCGGCATCCTTCGCCGTCGTCACCAGCAGCTCCGCCTGCCCGCCCACGCGCGCAACCCGCAGCGCTGCCAGGTCTTGATCAGTAAATACGTGGTGGTCGCGAAAGTTCGTTTGCCCCACCGGTCTGCCGCCCTGCCGGCCCACCGTCTCCGCAAAGAACTCCGGATTACCGATCCCGCTGAACAGCCACAGCCGGCGACCGCGAATCTCGAGCGGCGCTCCCGTAACCAGATCGCGCATCGCCGTCACCTGCGTCTGCAATCGAAAGATCGCTTCGCGGCTCGCAAATTGCGCAATTCTGTCCGTCAGACCTTCGATCAGCTCACTCGACGCGCCCTCAATTTTCGTCAGCAGTGCGACATCGGCCGCGCGTAATGTCGACCGCCGCTCGCGCAACGGCCCGGCCGGAAGGCACAGTCCATTGCCGAATCCGCGCGTGGCGTCGACGACGACAATATTCAGCGTCCGTCTCAATCGCAAATGCTGGAAGCCATCATCAAGAATCAGGCAGTCGACTTGGTGGTTGCTGATCAGGGTTTGTGCCTGCGCGAAGCGGTCGGCACCCACCCCGATGACACAATCGGGCAATCGCCGCGCCATCAGACTCGCCTCATCGCCCACCAGACTCAGGTCGAACGGCGTCGCATTCTTGCCGGTGATGACCGCGCCCTGCTTCTCCGCCGCCGAACGATAGCCGCGCGTTAGAATACCGACGTGTCGCCCCTCCGTGCGCAGATGCTCCGCCAGCATCAGCGTCACCGGCGTTTTGCCGGTCCCGCCGGTCGTCAGATTCCCCACCGCGATCAACGGCACAGCCATCGGGTAGGATGGCAAGACTCCTGCCTGATAGAGCCGACGGCGAATGACGAGCGCAAGCCCGTACAACTGCGCCGGCAGCCAGAGCAATAGCCGCAGCAATTGCACCGTCAGCGTCGGCTGGTGCGCGTAATGCAATCGTCGGACGAATTCATTCATGGTCTTCGATGAGATTGAGAATTCGGCTCACATAGTCGTCCAGCACGTGCGCGCTGGCAGCGCGCAGCGCCTCAGCACGGCGACCGTATTCTGCGCCCAGCGCGTCACTCGCCAGTAACGCCTGCACCGCTCTAGCCAATTCCGCAACCGAAGTGACAACGGTGCCCATGCGCTGCTCCTGCAGCAGCTCGTGGCCGCGCTGTTGTTGGAAGTAGTGCGGCCCGTAAGACACCGGCACTCCCGCTAACGCCGGTTCCAGCAAATTATGTCCGCCGATCGGCGCCAGCGTGCCGCCGACAAACGCCATCGTCGCCCGGTGATACAGCGCGTTGAGCTTGCCCATCGTATCGACGATCAGGATTTCGTCATCAGCTTGCAGTATGCCTTTCGTCCACCACTGACAGCGCAGCCCCGATCGCGCAACCACGTCGTTGACTTCGCCGAGGCGATCCAAGT
>JADYYF010000115.1 GCA_020853795.1 Candidatus Zixiibacteriota bacterium | reverse complement strand
CGGTGGTGGGGCCGAATATCTCCAATTGGGATGTAATCGTGGTCGCGCACGAAATGGGGCACAACTCCGGGACGTTTCACACGCATGACGGCTACACGCCGACGATCGACGACTGCGGAAACGGTGTTCCGTCACGCGGCTCAATCATGAGTTACTGCCACACATTCGCGGGATTGACGGCGAATACCGATATGTTCATGCACCGGCGGGTTGAAGAGGTCGTCGAGGCAGAGTTTGCCTCGCTCGGATGCTTTGACTTCGATTGCAACGACAACGACACTGCAGATGCACTTGACATCGCCAACGGCTCGGCCACGGATGTCAATCTTGACGGCATTCCGGACGGCTGTCAGGACTGCAACGGCAACGCGGTACTGGACCCATCCGAAGTCTCGCCAGTTACCGACGTGAATTCCAACGGCGTTCTCGACGTCTGCGAAAGCGACTGCAACGGGAACGACATTCCCGATGAGTATGATATTACCCTTGGGAATGTCGACGATCTCGACGGCAACAATATCCCTGACATCTGCGATCCTGACTGCAACAGCAACTTTGTTCTCGACTGGGACGAAACTAACAACGGGGTGGCGCTCGATTATGACCGCAATGCCGTGCCGGATGTCTGCCAAGACTGCAATGCCAACGGTATCAGCGACTGGATCGATCTGGGGCGGGAGTTCAACCTCTACGTCGGCGATCAGTCGGGCGCCATCAAGGAATTCCACCGCGCCAGCGGCTACCCGATCACAGCTTTGGCGACCGGATCATTTTCACCGCGCTACCTGGCATTCAATCCGAACAACGGTCTGCTGCTGGCAAGTAACGGTTCAACCGGCGACATCAAGCAGATCAATCCGGCAACCGGTACGATCACGCAGTTTATCGTTCCCGGGCAAGGTGGGCTGAGCAGCCCGACCGGGCTGGTGTTTCGCGCCAACGGTAATCTGCTTGTCGCCAGCAGCGCCAACAACGTGATCGAGTTCAACGGCGCAACCGGCGCCACGGTCGGGACTTTTGTCGCCGCCGGCCTGGGCGGCTTATCGCAGCCGCAAGGCATGACGATATTCGGCAACCGACTGTATGTGACGAGCGCCGGCAACAACTCGGTCAAGGCGTACGATGCCACGACCGGCACTTTCATCGCAACTGTGGTCAGCAGCGGTTCGGGCGGCCTGTCGAGCCCGCGCGGGATTACGGTGTTGCGCGAGGATACGCTGTTGGTTGTGAGCAATGCGACCAACCAGGTATTGGCCTACAACGCCACGACCGGCGCGTTCATCGGGCAGTTCAATGATCTGCAGTCGCCGAGCAGCCCCTGGGGAATTACAGTTGGCCCCAACGGCAACGTCTTCGTCGCCGAGAACAATCTAAGCGGGAGCACCCCGCGGGTAGTTGAGTTTCTCCCGAACGGCCGCTACATCCGCCGCTTCGTGCGCGGCTCCAATAGTGGTTTGGTGAGTCCGACGGATATCGCTTTCAAGCCGGTTTCCCCGCTCGACTGCAATCGCAACGGACAGCTTGATGCCTGTGATATCATCCAAGGCGTCTCGCTTGACTTAAACAGCAATGCCGTTCCCGACGAATGCGAGACGGCCGATACCGACGGCGACGAGTTCGTGGACGGCCTCGACAACTGTCCGGGCATCGCCAATCCGAATCAGAAAGACATCGACTTTGACGGCGTCGGCGATCCGTGCGACAACTGCAAGACCGTGCCGAACACCGATCAAGTCGATTCCGACGGGGACGGGCTCGGCAATTTCTGCGACAACTGTCCGACCATCCCGAATCCGCTTCAGGAGAATTCGGACGGTGATATTTACGGCGACGTCTGTGATCCTTGCCCGGGCGATGCCGTTAATGACGCCGACAACGACGGCGTCTGTAATGCCGTTGACAATTGCCCGAGCATCCCGAACACGAATCAGCTCGACTCCGACGGCGACAACCTGGGTGATCCGTGCGACCCCTGCCCGCTGGATGCTCTGAACGACTTGGATGATGACGGTATCTGCGCCGATGTGGACAATTGCCCGTCGATTCCCAACAGCGAGCAAACCGACATGGACGGTGACGGCATCGGTGATGCCTGCGATCTGTGCGCCTCGATGCCGAATCCGGATCAACTGGATACCGACCATGACGGCCGCGGTGACGTGTGCGATAACTGCCCGGTGATCGCCAATCCGGGTCAGCAGGATGCCGACGGCGACAGCGTCGGCAATTCATGCGACAACTGCATCTCTGTGCCGAATCCGGGGCAGGAGGACGCCAACAATAACGGCATCGGCGATGCCTGCGATTTCGTGTGCGGCGACGCCGACGACAGCCAGATGGTATCGATTTCTGACGCCGTGTATCTGATCAACTACATTTTCGGTGGCGGCCCGGCGCCGAGCCCGATCGAGTCCGGCGATTGCGATTGCAGCGGCGCGGTGACGATTTCGGATGCAGTGTATTTGATCAACTACATCTTTGCCGGCGGTCCGGCCCCGTGTGCCGCCTGCCCATAAAGTTGCACTTGAGTCGGGCGGCCGCCGAAGGCTGCCCCTGTCGTTGAAAGTGGCAAGATACTTCAGCAAGAAGACCGGTAAACCAAGTTTCACAACCACCCGCCGGCTACCGAAAGTACGGCAGGCGGCGCCGGACGTCGAGACGGGCTCGAACCGCAAGGTGCGATCACAACTCGAGAAGGTCTGCGTCCAGTACTTCGAACGGCACGGCATCGCCTACATCTATGAACCCCTGCTGCTGTTGGCCGGCCGGCAGTACCGCCCCGATTTCTTCCTGCCGGACTGTGATCTCTTCATCGAAATCTGCGGTTACACGCACATGCCGTTCTATGTCGATCGAATGGAAGAAAAGCGGCGGCAATATGCGGCGGCCGGACTCAAAGCCGAATTCCTCGTTGCCCGCCGCTCGGCCGAACTGCTGGCGCAGCTAAACGAACTGCTGCCAAAACGACCGCAACAAAAAGGCACGCCGCCGCGTTAACTTATTCAGATCCCAAGTGCAACGTCGGGGCGTTTAATCGAAATACAACTGAACAAAATCCTGTTACCGACGTAGATATGTAAGTGCTTACATAAACTAACGACGCCGGTGATTTCACGAATCCGTGACTGAAGCGTCTGTTAGCGTGGGGATCGGCAGAGGCCGGAAGTAGTGACGAACTGAAAGACTTGCGGTGGCAGACTCTCTCCATCGTAAGGCTGGACAACCCCGATTGGCGTCGTGAGGACGTCCGCCAATTGTGGGTGGAAACGGGGCGGGTTGCTGGACCCGCCCCGATTATTTGGGAGCGCCGCGACTGCTTGAGTGCGGGACGGCTACTTTTCCCCCTCCAGCTCCGCCAGTTCCTTGCGCGCCTTCTTAAGCTTCTTATAAAGATGGTCAATCAGCCGATGATCTGGCTGTGGCCGTTGTTGCGCCTGGGCATATTCGGTCTCAAGCTGCTCGATTTCCTTCTTGAGCGCGGCGGCTTTATTTGTCATGGCGGGCTCCTTTCAGTCGTAAGTTATACTATTCGGTTGAGGGGCAATGTACAAGTAAGCTTTTGGGATCGAACCTAACAACCGACAGAAAGCAGGCAAATTCCATCCTCAACTGCTGACAATACGTGCCGAAACTAACAAACGAGCCACTGGAACTGCGACGTAGTTCGTTTGTTATCTTATCGGAGAGGCCGAAGGAGTGGTTGACGGCCAATCCGAAAACATAGTCGTGTAAAGGACAGAGACTTATCCACATGGTCAACAACCCCAAAGCCGACGAAAAAACTCAGGTTCCTTCGATTCAACTCACTCCGGCTGCGATCGGAGAAATCCGCCGCAGAATGAGTGCGCAAGCCGATCCCGACAGGAACCAGCTGCGTCTCTGGGTGGAGGCAGGTGGTTGTTCGGGACTGTCCTACGAAATGGAGTTCGTCAAGGATAAGCAAGAGAGGGACTTCGAGTTCAATTTCGACGGTTTGACCGTTCTGGTGGAGTCGCGCTCGATGCCCTACATCACCGGGATGACGCTCGACTACTCCGATAAGATGGTCAACGGCGGTTTCCAGTTCTCCAATCCCAAGGCCAAGCGTTCCTGCGGCTGCGGGACGTCATTTTCCGTATAGGCGATAATGGAAGTCCTGGAGCTAACAGACTTCGCCGAAAACGGGGTGATTTTCGAGGCAGCATTTGACCAAAAATTCCGCGAGTACAATTGGGAGCGGTTCAACGGCAAGGCGGTCCGAATCTCCAATTGCGGCTTGCAGATTGTTCCCGGATGGGTATATATAACGGTTGGAATCGAACTGGCCGGCCGCGCCCGCAAGATCTTCTACGGCGACGCCAAGGAGCCGAAACGGCTTCACAAGCGCGACGGCGACAGCAAACCCGATACACAGGTCAGGCATGAGTCATAAGGTTACATTTCTTCCCCATAACGTCACCGTCGAGTGCGAGGATGACGAAACGATCCTCGAGGTCGCGCTCGCGCATGAAATCGAACTGGAGCACAACTGCGGTGGCAATTGCTGTTGCACCACCTGCCATATCATCGTCCGCGAAGGCGAGCAGAATTTGACCAAAATGGAGGAGGAAGAGGAAGACCGGCTGGAAGAATGTGCCGAGTTGACGCCGACCTCCCGGCTGGGCTGCCAGTGCCGGGTCAAGGGCGATGTGATGATCGAGATCCCCGAGCGCGATCCGTTCAAGCTGGACGGCCTGCAGGAACTTGAAGGCTACGGCGAAGAACTGCTGAATTCCGGTTCATGAGAAAAATCTACGACGTCGTCACCATCGGGGCGGGCCCGATCGGGCTGTTTGCTTCGTTTACGGCTGCCGATAAGGGTTTGTCGGCCGCCCTGGTCGATGCCCAGCCGCATGTCGGCGGGCAATTGACGGCGCTCTATCCTCAGAAATTCATCTTTGATGTTGCCGGTTACCCGAAGGTGTCGGCATCGGAGCTGGTTGAGGAACTCAATCGGCAGGTGCGGCAGCATGAGGTGCCGATCCTACTGGAATTTAGGGTGGTGGGCCTAAGCCGCGAGCCGGAGGGGGATTGGAAGCTTACCGCCGAAGACGGCCGCTATGTTCACGCCAAGTATGTCTTAATCGCGGCCGGCGCGGGGATGATTCAGCCGCGCAAGCTGGAAATTGAGGATCCGGACCGGTATTACAATAAGGGGTTTGAATATGTCGTCCGCGATGTCGAGCACTACCGCGATCGGCGCGTGCTGGTGATCGGCGGCGGCGACACGGCGCTGGACTGGGCGAACTACTTCACCGGAATCAGCACAGACGTGACGTTGATCCACCGGACGCAGAAGTTCGTCGGGTTTGAGGGCTCGCTCAAGCGTCTGCAGAAGACCTCGTGCAAGATCGTCATGGACACCAAGCTGATCGGAATCAAGGGGGACGGTAAGGTTGAAGCGGCGGTAATTCAGAACGTCAAGGACAACTCGACGCAGGAAATGCCGGTCGACCGGATTCTCGGATGTCTGGGGTTTATCCCGAAGCTGGGCTTCATCAAGGAGCACGGCTTCGAGATCGCCGAGGGTTCAATTAAGTCGGACATCAACATGCGCACGAACGTCGAAAATATCTACGCCGTGGGCGACATTTCGAATCATCCGGGACGGATCAAGCTGATCTCAACCGGATTCGGTAACGTGCAGATCGCTCTCAACCACATCGTGATGCTGGAGAGCGAATTCCGCGACGACCTGAAGACGGCGGCGCTCGAAGCCAAGGCGCAGCATCGGGATTTGTAGAGGCGCATTGCGCCTTGAGTCGTCAAGACTTGCATCAGCCTCAACTCACACTCTAACTGTTTACGTAATCCTGCCTATAGCTGCGCTTGGGGTCGTGGCTGCGCAGATCGAGGCCGTGTTCGAGATACGCCTTCAGGTTGGTCAGGAAGAAGGTCCAGCCCTGGATGCAGCCACGGTGGAGATTCCATTTGGACTTGGGGTCGGTCTTCATGCCGTACTGGTGTAATTCGCAGAGCGTGCCCTTGCCGTCCTTCTTGAAAGTCACCGCCACCTCGACCTTGCCGGGACCAAAGGGGAAGACGAGTTTGCGGTTCTTGACGATGTCGACAATCTTCGTCTCCAGCTTGTCGCCGGCCACCCACTCGAAATAGAGCCGACCGCCCTTCTTTGGCTCGATGACGGTCTTTTCAGTGAACCACTTCGAGACCAGCTTGTCATTGGTCCAGGCGGCGAAGACCTTTTCCGGCTTGGCGGTGATGAAGATACGCAATTTGAATTGCGTCCAATCATACTTGGGCTTCCTGGTTGCCATCAGCAACTCCTTTGGGTTGGGAACAATATCTTGTACTGGCTTGCTCTACGCATAAAGTGCCGACGGGTTGTCTGTCAATCGCCAAGTGGCGGCGGATGGACCGGGCGGCTTCGGATGTTTTGAGGTGAAAGGAATACGCATGTTCAGGGTCATGACAATTGCAGCGGT
>JADYYF010000114.1 GCA_020853795.1 Candidatus Zixiibacteriota bacterium | reverse complement strand
TTCCCGTTGCAGCGTCTGCCAGATCGACGGCAACAACTCGAAATTCGCCCGCTGTTCACGGCAATTGCGCACCTGCTGGTACAACTCGTGCAGCTTCAGCCGTTGCGCATCGTAAGTCACCTTGATCGTCCGCTCGTGCGGCACCAACGCAATCTGATCGTAAGCGTCCTTGTCCGCCGCGCCTGCAAATACCGAGCGAATCGCCGCACCTACCGCCATATCGTATTTCCCCCACGCCGGCTCAAACAGCGTCGCGCCGTCAAAACTCACCCGGCAATCGACAAACGTGATCAGGATCACCGTACCCTCGCGCCGCAGAACCGTATCCACCGTACCCGCGACTGTCACGCCGCTCTCAAACACCAGCTCCGTTGTCTTCCCCGGTGCAATCCCCAGATGCGCAAGCTCGCTGTCGCTGCAATGCTCCAGCGGTGTCGGATGGTGCCGCAACTTTCCGACCGGCGAACCGAAGCCGTCCTTGTGATAATGCTTGTCATGCCCCGGGAGTTCGCGTTCGCCGAAACATAGATCACTCGGTGAGCTGGTCTTGATATACGCCAGCCGTCCCCGCGCATCGGTCAAGACGTCACTGAATACACCCGATACCTGCAGGCCCGAGGAGTACTCGCACGTGCACACATTCTCGCACTCGATCGCCTTTTGTACGCTCTCCAACCCGCCGACGCGGTATGCCATCTTGCTCGAGAAATCCTCGAGCACCTGGCTGAGATGCTCGAAGCTCGGCGTCACGAACAGTTGCGGCTGCTGCGTCGTAATGTCGAAAGCGTAATCGGCGGCATCGATTGTGTAAGAGATCTTCTTGACCGTCGGCTTGATGCAATTGGCCGACTCACCGATTGAAGACAACAGGCCGGCGCCATAGATCTTCGGCCGCTCGACCGTCCCGATCAGCCCGTATTCCACCGTCCACCAGTGCAGCCGCGACAGCAGCGCCATCTCCGACGGCTTGCCCAAATTGGCCTGCTTATACACCACGTCGGCTTCCGCGCGCGTGATCTCCTCTGGGTCGGAGGTGTGCGCTTCCTTCAGGATCGACAGATGCCGGATCGCCTGATATAGCTCGAAATCCTTCTTCGACGACATCGCCTTGGCACCCACCGCACCGAATTGCTGCAAGTAGTCGGCGTATTGCTGATCGGCGATGATCGGCGCATGCCCGGCGGCCTCGTGAATGATATCCGGTGCCGGCGTGTATTCAATGTGATCGATCTGGCGGATATCGGCCGCGATCACCAGCACCCTGTGTGCCTGGAATTCCATAAACGCCGCCGGCGGGATAAAACCGTCCACCGTCACCGCCGCCCAGCCGATTCGCGCGAGAATATCGTTCATCTCGTAAATGCTCGGAATCCACTCGACGCCGATACCGGTCTTTTCCAGTCCTTCGAAATAGATCAGGTGGGCATACTCACGCAGGAAATTGTAGTTCTGGCGCATGACATAGCGCCACACGGCGTGATCGACCGGAGTGTAGCGCTCGTACTGCTGGTCGACAACGAACTGCTTGAGATGATTCGGCAGACCGCGCACGTTGTCGTTGTCCGGCAGGTACCGGTTAAACTCGGCTTCGCGCTCCGCGGCCGTCGCGCCGCCGTGGTGACGGTGAAATCGCCTCATGACTCGAACTCCCACTGACTGGAGAAGTTGATTGCCGCCGCCGGCGCGCCTTGTCCCGGCGCCCGGCCTCGGTGCTCGGCCAATTGTACCAAAGGTGCACTACTTGCACCCAAGTTCTTCAAATTATACACCCGAATCAAGCCGAATTTTTGCGGGTTGCGCCGGCGCGGCTGAGAACCCGGCTGACCACGAAGGCTTGACATCGCCGCATCGCCGCCGGCCTCATTCCCCCTTAGCCGGTGCCCACCGCCGGAACGTCCAAGGAACGAGGGCTTGCGGTGGGAATTAGGAACCGTTGCGGCAGGTCTTGATCCCGCAACCCACTGCAACCGCAATACCACCTTCTCTCCCGCGGGGGATTGTGACCTGCCGCCTTTCGCCGTCCTCCCAGAAACCGAAGCCAAACTGGATTTCCGCTTCCGCGGGAATGACGCTTTCCCCCCTCTCCCCTTGGGAGAGGGGTCGGGGGTGAGGGCTTTTCGCGCCGCCACGGCCCCCTTCGCCGCATCTCTATTCAATCCTCGGAGCTTTCCCCCTTGCCGCACCTCTGCCTCCGCAGATTCGATGCGATCCTCCTGGAGATGAAGGCGCTCTCTTCTAAGCCCGCCTCAACCTTGTCGCAATCCCCTCGTACTCCGCCAGGGTCTCCGGATTCGCCAGCGCATCCCGATTCGCCACTGGTAGCCCGGCCAGAATCTTCTGCACCGCCAGCTCGACCTTCTTCCCCGAGATCGTCCGCGGCACCGCCCTCACCGCCATGATCCGATCCGGCACATGACGCGGCGATTCTTCCGTGCGAATCGTCTGTTTGATCCGCGCGATCAACTCCGCCGTCAACTCGTGCCCCGACGCCGGCACCACAAACAGAACGATCTCGCTTTCGTCGCCGACCTTGCGCTCCACCACCAGGCTGTCTTCGATCTCCGCCATCGCCTCGACCGGATTGTAAATCTCCGCCGTCCCGATCCGCACCCCCGCGCGATTGAGCGTCGCATCCGACCGCCCGTATACAACCACACCGCCGTGCCGCGTGATCTTGATGAAATCCCCGTGCCGCCAAATCCCCGGAAAATGCTCGTAGTACGCCGCCTGATACTTGCTGCCGTCCGGATCGTTCCAGAAATACACCGGCCGCGACGGAAACGGCGCCGTACATACCAACTCGCCGACCTCGTCGGTGACCGCCGTCCCCGCGTCGTTGTAGCATTCGACCTTCATCCCCAATCCGCGCGTCTGAATCTCGCCGCGATACACCGGAAGTACCGGCGCGCCGAGCATGAAGCATGACACGATATCGGTGCCGCCCGAAATCGACGACAACTGCAAATCTGCTTTGACATTTTTGTACACCCAGTCAAACGACGACTCCGGCAGCGGCGATCCCGTTGACAAAATCGCCCGCAGCGAATCCAGCCGATGCGTTTCCCGCGGCGTCAATTTGATCTGTTCGCACGCCTGTAGGAACTTCGGACTCGTCCCAAAGATGCTGATTTTCTCTTCGTCGATCGCGTCCCACAGCACCTCCAGATTCGGCTGCGCCGGACTACCGTCGTACAAGAAAATCGCCGCGCCCTGCTGCAGCGAACTCACCAGCCAATTCCACATCATCCAGCCGCAGGTGGTGAAATAGCCGATCACGTCGCCGCGCCGTAGGTCGCAATGCAGCGCGTGCTCCTTCAAATGCTGCAGCAACGTTCCGCCCGCGCCGTGCACAATGCACTTGGGAATACCGGTCGTCCCCGACGAATACAGGATGTACACCGGATGGTCAAAATCCGACTGCGCAAACTCGATCTCCCGCGCATCGCGGTCGACAAACTCCTCCCATACCGTGAACTTCCCGCCGTGCAACTTCGTCGTCGCGCCTGATTGCGTCAAAAGCACGACTCGTTCCAGGCTCGGCAGATGCTCGACAATCTGCTCCAGCACTTCACTGCGATCGATCGTCTTGCTGTGATACCGGTAGCCGTCGACCGCCAGCAGCAACTTCGGCTCAATCTGTCGAAACCGATCGAGCACCCCCTGCTGTCCAAAATCGGGCGAACATGACGACCAAATCGCCCCCTGGCTTGTCGTGGCCAGCATCATAATCACCGCTTCCGGGATATTGGTCACGAACGCCGCCACGCGATCCCCTGGCCCGACCCCTTGCTGTTTCAGCGCCGCGGCGCATCCCGCGACTTGTCGATACAATTCCGCAAAAGTAATTCGCCCCTTCTCCCCCGCTTCGTTCCAATGAATAATCGCCGTCGCCTCGTCGCGACGCCGTAGAAGATTCTCAGCGAAGTTCAGCTTCGCGCCGACGAACCAACGATTCCCCCACATCTGCTCGCCGTCATTGATCCGCTCGTACCCGTGCGAATGCACGATCCCGGCAAACTCCCAGATCGACTGCCAGAACGTCGCGACATTCTGCACCGACCACTGGTACAGCGCGTGATAATCGTAAAACTCGAGGTGATAGCGATCGCGAAGGAAGCGTTGGTAGCGGGCGAGATTCGAATGACTGATGCGCTGCGGCGTCGGTCGCCAAATCGGATCGCTCATCGATCTCCCGGAATCAAGGAGTGACCGTAAACCAGAATGTGCCAGGCCGCGCGCCGGTCGTCCGCCAAATCGAGCGCCGTCCGCGCCGCGTTCTCGAACATGACCCATTCGTTCGCGCCGCTGCCGCCCGACTGCAATGCGTATTTCAGCAGCCGCAGCGCTTCGCTGTTCATCGTCGTATCGACCGTGGTCATGAACTGCCGCGCCTCGTCAACCGTCGGCATGCTCTCGAAGTTGGCCAGTTGTCCGAGATTGTTCGCCGACAACACATGCGACCTCCGAACATATTCCGGCAGATTGTCAAATCCGATGAGCAGGCCCTCTTTCGGCTTGGGCAGATGAAACGCGTTCTCCGCCGTCACCCGGCTCCACCAGTCGCCGCCGTTGCGCGCGACATGCTCGATGCGTCCCGGGATGATGATGTTGCCCTCCAACAGTCGCTCGTCGATATGAAACAGCACCACCTCGCAGATCGCCAGATTTCCCGCGGCCCTGCCGTCGCCCAGCGGGATCATCTGTTTGAGCACACATTCCATCTGAAACGGCGATTCTCTCACCCGTGGCGGCTTGACCTTGACCGATTCAACCGGCGTCAACCCCGACTTGACGAATTCGTCGATCTCCGGCGCCCACTCCGCCGAGGCCAGATTCACCTGGTGCATGATCGACTGCGTCACAGCCTGCACCGTGCATTCCTTTGTCGCCATCAGGTTGTTGTAGGTATCCTTGAAGGTACCGTCGCGTCCCCGTCGTGCCGGCGAGAACGCGATCGTCGGCGGATTGGCGCCAAACGCATTGAAGAACGAGAACGGCGTCAAGTTGCGGATGCCGTCCGCCGACAGCGTCGACACCAGCGCAATCGGCCGCGGCGCCACGCCCCCCAACAAGTACTGATGCACCTGCGGCACCGGCGTTGTCTTCGGATCAACTTCCAACATACTCAACTACCTCAGATCTCCCCCAGTGCCCGACAGCCTGCGCAGCGTCCCGAGGCACGAGGGACTGCGGTGGGATCTCGATATCGTTGCGGCAGGTCTTCCCGCCGAGCGCTCTCAGGTCTCGCCCATTCACTGATTTCCCCGCGCTTCGTGGGGCGACCTGCCGCCTCCTCCCGGAAACATCAGCCAACCTGGATTCCCGCCTCCGCGGGAATGACGCCGACTCCCCTCTCCCTCTGGGAGAGGGGCCGGGGGTGAGGGTCCTTCCCGGCACAGAGTTCACACCTGCCCATGAGTGACCAGTCGCGGGTGAGGGCCGTCCCTACATTTTCTTCTTCGCCAGAATCGACCGCTCGCCCGCCGCCTTCACCACCCGGTTGCGCAGCACTCCCAATCCTTCAATCTCCAGTTCCATCGTATCCCCCTCGTGAATCCAGATCGGCGTGAAGCTCTCCCCGCGCGCCTTGGCCTCCAGCGCCCAGGTGCCGTTTAACTCAAGATAACACCCCGTCCCGACCGTCCCCGAGCCGATCACATCCCCCGGGAATAATTCCACCCCGTACGACGCCCGCTCGATGATCTCTGCGAACGTCCAATTCATCTGCTCCAGATTTCCGTCCGAGACCTGTTTGCCGTTATGTCGCGCCGTCATCCGCAGATTGTACTTGTTGCCGAACGGTGTTGCGATGCGCTGCCGTCCAAGCTCGTCCGGCGTCACCAGCCACGGTCCGATCGCGGTCGCAAAGTCCTTCCCCTTGGCCGGTCCCAGATTCAGCTTCATCTCGTCCATCTGTAGCACCCGCGCCGACCAGTCATTCATGATCGTGTAGCCGGCAATGTAGCCGTCCGCGTCTTTCGCCTCGATGTTCTTCCCGCGTTTCCCGATCACGACCGCCGCCTCCAATTCAAAATCCAGTTGTCGCAAATGATCCGCCTCCACGACGACATCCCCCTCACCGATGATCGAGTTGTGGTTGGTGAAATAGAAAATCGGGTACTGGTCGAATTCGGGAATCATCTCCACGCCGCGATTGCGCCGCGCCGTCGCCACGTGCTGCCGAAACGCGTATCCGTCGCGGCAGGAGGGCGGATGCGGTACCGGCGCCAGCATCTGCCGAATCTCCGCCGTCTCGGTAATCCGTCCGGCCACGATCGCCGCGTCAATGTTCCGTGCCAGATCCATGGAGCGTTCCTCTCCCCGTAGAAATTCCGCCATCGTGCCCGGCAGCGCCAGGCCGATTCGGCTCGCCGCGTCCGCCAGATCAAACGCGCGCCCGTCGCGGACCAATCCGGCGCGCTCGTCGTTATTCTTGTTGATGAACGAGATCAGTTTCATGCTCGGTGACTTCACTCACGAAAGGGCGCTTTTGGTGCTCCTCAACCAACTGCGGATAAACTTCCGCTATGATTTCCAGCGCGAAGCTGGTTTCGTCGGCGGTGCCGGAATTGATGCGAATCCCTTCCGGAATCCCGAATGACTTGACGTGCCGTACGATCAGTCCGCGATCCAGACAGCGCAGGAAGAATTGCTCGGCAAAAGCTTCATTCGGCATCAGCAGCAAAATCGAATTGCAGTACGTCTTGATCCGTTTGATTCCCAGCTCGTCAAACTTCTGCTCCATCCGCCCGATCGACATCTTGTTCGTCGTCAGCGTCAACCGCAGGAAATCATAATCCTTCAACGCCGCCCGCGCCGCTACCTGCGCCAGATGATTCGGCTCAAACGGCAGCTTCACTTTCTGCAGCGCTGTGATCAACCGCTCCGGACCGATCGCAAACCCGGCGCGCAGGCCGCCCAGGCCGTACGCCTTCGAAAATGTCCGCATCACGATCAGATTCTCGAAATCGTAGTCCAAGCCGTTCGGGTACTCTCGCTCGTCCGCGCAATACTGGCAATACGCCTCATCCAGGATCACCAGCACCCGCGCCGGTACACGCTGCATCAGCCATTCGAATTCCGTGCGCGTGAAGATGCTCCCCGTCGGGTTATTCGGATTCGCCAGGTAGATCACCTTGGTGCGCTCGTTGATGCTGCGCGCCAGCCGCTCGATGTCGAACGCATAGTCTAGCAGCGGTATCTTCACCAGCGTCCGCCCCAGTTTGTTTGTGTTGACGTACGCGCCGATGAACGTCCCCTCCGAGGTCAATACCTCGTCGCCGACGTCGGTGAACGCTTCAAGGGTATACTCGATAACCGCGTCCGTACCGTGCCCGCAGACAATCTGTGCCGGTCGCTTGCCGAATTCCTCGGCGATCGCTTGCGTCAACTCATAGGCGCTGGGATCAACATACAAGTGCGACTGTCCCAGCGCGCCCTGGATCGCTGCCAGCGCATTCGGTGACGGCCCGTTCGGGTTCTCGTTCGAGGCTAACTTCACGATTCGCTTCAGCCCCTTCTCGCGCGCCAACTCCGAAATCGACTTGCCCGCCTTGTACGGCCACAGATTCTCAATGTGATGCGGTATCTTGATCATCGCTCCTCCCGGATCTCAGCAGTAACCATCCATGTTAAGCAATGATCGTGGAGCAATCAAGCCAATTTGCCCGCCGTTGCCTTGGCTTCGAGGCTGGACACCAATCGACTCGCAGCCTGACGATTCCTCCTGAACAAAGGGGCTTGGGGGATTGTATGCCTTCATCCAACCAATTCCCCCTATGACGTCGTCCCCACATACCGTCCGTTGGAGTTCTCATCCAGCCACGAGCGCGCATAGTCCGGGTCCAGCGTCTCCTTTACGTTCAGCGTCGGCTTGAGCGGCTGGAACGTATCCACCATGATCGCCCACTCTGAGGTTTCCTTCTTCCCGACCGAGGCCTCGGTCTTGCCCGGCTGCGGCCCGTGCGGCAGCCCGCCCGGATGCAGCGTAATCGACCCCTGCACCACACCCTTGCGCGACATGAAATCGCCATCAACGTAGTATAGAATCTCGTCCGAGTCGATATTCGAGTGGAAATACGGCGCCGGAATCGCCTCCGGATGAAAATCAAACGGCCGCGGCACGAAATTGCACAGCACGAAATGCTCGGTCTTGTAGAGCAGATGCACCGGCGGCGGCAGATGAATCTTGCCGACGATCGGGCAGTAGTCCTTGATGTTCAACGCGTGCGGATAATTGTAGCCGTCCCAGCCGACGACATCGAACGGGTGATGCGGCAGGATATACTCGAACGTCCGATCCCACGCCTTCAGGATCATCCGAAATTCGCCCTCCTGGTCGAACGGCTCCATAAACTCCGGCAGCTTGATATCGCGCTCGCAAAACGGCG
The DNA here is from genome assembly GCA_020853795.1 of Candidatus Zixiibacteriota bacterium. Classification (NCBI taxonomy): domain Bacteria; kingdom Pseudomonadati; phylum Candidatus Zixiibacteriota; species Candidatus Zixiibacteriota bacterium. The sequence goes on along the minus strand of JADYYF010000114.1, from coordinate 1,467 downwards.
CGCCTTCCAGCATCTGCCCGTACTCGTTCCGATAATGCCGCGGCACCTCGAACGCCGTATCCGACTCGACGATGAACAGCTTGTTCCCCTCCAGCTTGTCGAACACCATCTGGTATGTCGTCCCGCGTGGCACGAGGATCTGATCTCCGTCCTCGAACGGCAGCCGCCCGTATTCCGACAACAGCGCGCCGGTGCCGTGATGCACGAACACGTATTCGTGCGCAAAGCTGTTGCGGTAGAAGAAATCGGGCGCCGGATTTTCGTTCGGGTGCGCCGTCGCCAGGATGCAGTGCTGATTCTTCAAGAACACATTCCGCGCCGTCACGAAATTGCCGGTCGTCTGCTTCTTGTCGGTGAAAAAATGGTAGTACAAGAGCGGCGCCTCGTTCCAGAGCGACGCGTCGGTCGGTTTCAACTCGCGCACATCCTTTACGCGCGTCGGCATATGGATGTGATACTTGTTCGTGTGCACCCCCGAAAACCCCAGCGTCGAAAACAACTCCTCGCGGTATAGCGACTTTCCGTCCGGCTTGAAAAACGTGGTGTGCCGCTTCTGCGGAATTCGGCCAACCTTATGATAAAACGGCATGCTCTACTTCCTCTCTATCTGTCAGAATCCAATGCTCCATTGCGTAGGTCAGGATCCCTGCGATCCTGCCGTGAATTCAACCATCTATCATTGCGAGGAGCGAACGTCTCTTCCCCACTCTCTCCGTCCTTTCCTGCGACAAAGCCATCTCCCGCCTCTAGTGGGTTCGACTTCAGTCGAACAACACCGCGCCCGCCCGAGTCCCACCTTAGCAAAGGGGGCTGGGGGGTTGTGTTCTTCTCCCGCCGCATCAGGTCTTCCCGCCTTCGCAGTAGTGATTCCATCTCCCCTCTCCCCCTGGGAGAGGGGTCGGGGGTGAGGGCCCTACGTCCGCATCAGCGTCCCGCGCAGCATCTGATCCTGTTCTATCGCCTCAAACAGCGCCTGGAAATTCCCCTGCCCGAATCCTTTCGCGCCGTTCACCCGCTGAATCACCTCAAAGAAAAACGTCGGGCGATCACCGATCGGCTTGGTGAACAACTGCAGCAGATAGCCGCTCCCCTCGACCGACGCATCACACAGAATCCGCAGCCGCTTCAATTCGTCGAGGTCTTCGCGGATGCCCATATTCTTCGTCTTGAGCGCGTCGTAGTACGTATCCGGAACCTGCAAGAATTCCACGCCGTTCTCCCGCAGTGACTCGATCGTCTCGAGAATATTGTCCGTGTACAGCGCGATGTGCTGAATCCCCGCGCCGTGGTAATGCTCGATGTACTCCTCGATCTGCGATTTGCCGATCCCCTCGTACGGCTCGTTGATCGGCATCTTGATCAGATCGTCCTTCGAGCGCACGACCTTTGACAACAGCGCCGAATACTTGGTCGAGATGTCACCCGGCCCGAAGTCGATAAACGTTTCGAAGTCCATGGTCTTGTTGA
>JADYYF010000113.1 GCA_020853795.1 Candidatus Zixiibacteriota bacterium | reverse complement strand
TCAGAACGAAGCGGGCGTCGACGGCGCGGAAGTTATTCTCTGGTCAGGACGAAGCGGGCGTCGACGGCGCGGGTGTTGGCGGTGTCGGCGGTCACGATAAAGGGATTGATGTCGATCTCGGCGAAATGGGGAAAGTCGAGCACGAGTTGCGAGAGTTTGCCGATGGCATCCTCGATCGAAGAAATGCTGACCGGCTTGGAGCCACGGAAGCCGGTGAGGAGTTTGTAGCCCTTGAGCGACTGAATCATCTCGGTGGCGTCGACATCGGTCAGCGGCGCGATGCGGAAGGAGACATCCTTCATCACTTCGACGTAGATGCCGCCAAGGCCGAACATGATCAAGGGACCGAAGGAGGGATCGGTGGTCATGCCGATGACGGTCTCGACGCCGCCGGTGATCATTTCCTGGATCACGACGGAGAACTTCTCTTTAGCGTTCGGCATCGCCTTCTTAATGCGCTTCTGCATCTCGGAGTATTCTTCAAGGACTTCCTGCGGTGTGCGCAGGTCGACGGCGACGGCTTTGTACTCAGTCTTGTGCAGGATGTGGGGCGTGTTGACTTTCATCACGACCGGAAAACCGATCTTCTGTGCGATTTTGGCGGCCTCCTCGCGGGAGTAGGCATACTGATAGGCTGCGACCGGAATTTTGTATGCATCCAGCACCTGCAGAGCGTCATCACCGATCACGGCGGGATTCTTCGCTTTGCGGTTTTTCGCGATGATCTGGGCGACGCGCTCCTTGTCGCCTTTCACTTTGACGATCTTGCCCTCGGGCCGATCGAGGTAGCGGCGGTACTTGTCGATGTGAGCGAGCATGGTGGCGATCGATTCGGGGAAGATCATCGCCGGAATGTCGGCGTGACGCAGACGCTCGAAGGCGTCAGAACCGTAGGTCACACCCATAAAGCAGGCGAAGGTCGGCAGTTTCGATTCGCGCGCAGTGTCGATGATGGCATCGGCGACGAGATTCAGGTCGATCGTCACCGGCGGGACGCAGATCGCGATGACCGAGTCGATGTTGGGATCTTTGGTGACGTGCGCAAGCGACTTGCGGAACTCGACGCCGGTGGCGCCGGCCACGAGATCGAGCGGGTTGTTGACGGGCGTGCCTTTCGGCAGAATCGGTTGAATCGCCTTCACGGTTGAGGCGTTGAATTGCGGCAAGGTCAGGCCGCTGGAAACGAGTGCATCAGTGGCGAGAATGCCGGGACCGCCGGCGTTGGTGACGATGGCGACGCGGTTGCCCTTGGGTACCGGCATCTTGGCCATAGCGTTGGCAACGTCGAACATTTCCTCGATGGTGTTGGCGCGGATGACGCCGGTTTGTTCGAAGAGGGCGTCAACGCTGACATCGAGGCCGGCGAGCGCGCCGGTGTGCGAGGACGCGGCGGCGGCGCCCTGGGTGGTCTTGCCGGACTTGACAACGATGATCGGTTTGGTGCGGGTGACCTCGCGCGCGATCTTGCTGAAGGTACGCGGGTCGCCGAAGTTTTCCAGATAGAGCAGAATGATCTCGACGGTCGGGTCGTCACGCCAGTATTCGATGATGTGATTGCCGTCGATATCGGCCTTGTTGCCGATCGAGGCGAACATCGAGAGGCCGAGGTTGATCTCCTGTGCCTGCGCGAGGATGGCCTCGCCGAGCGCGCCCGATTGCGAGATCAGGCCGATCTTGCCGAACGAGGGGCGAATTTTCGAGAAGGTGGCATCGAGATGCACGGCGGGGTCGGCGTTGATGATACCGAAGCAGTTGGGGCCGATCATGCGCATGCCATAGCGTTTGACGGCGGCGGCGACCTGGGCCTCAAGTTCGGCACCGGCCTTGCCCTGCTCTTTGAAGCCGGCGGTGATGGTGAGAACGCCCTTGACGCCCTTCTCGCCGCATTGCTCGACGGTGGCGAGGACGAGTTCTTTGGGGACGACAATCACGGCTAAATCAACCGAGTCGGGCACATCGAGGATGGTCGAGTAGCATTTGATCGAATGGATCACGGATTTGGTCGGATTGACCGGGAAGACTTTACCTTCGAATTCGTAGTCGATGATGTTGTGGAGGAGTTCGCGCCCGATGGAGCCGCGGCGGTTGGTGGCGCCGATGACGGCGATCGATTTGGGGCGGAAGATAAAGTCGAGCGAGCCTTTCACGGCGGAAGATCCTTTCGTCAGCAGTCCTCTTGGGCGGTATGATACCGGGGCGGGGGGCAAAGTCAAGGGGGATGTTGGCCGCATTGGAATGGAATTCAGCCGTAGGCGTGATGAAGTGTCTGAGAGTCTCAGCGGACGAATTGCGATGCGGCGGCAGGTCACAATTTCGCTTCGGATCGATGGAACTCGTGGCGGCGGCGAGATGACGGCGCGAAATCAAGGCCTGCCGCAACCGTCGAAGTCCGGAGGTGCCCATCAGACTGGAGCGGGCGAGAAGCGGGCGAGTTGATGAGGGCCGGAGGGGGCGAAATGATGAGGGCGGGAGGGGACAAGCCCCTCCCCTACGGGTATGGCGATCGATTTGTTATTTCAGAAGGGTCATTTTGCGAGTTTCGGTGACGGCGCCGACTCGGAGGCGGTAGAGGTAGACGCCGGAGGCGACGGCGTGACCGGAGTCATCGCGGCCGTCCCAGAGCACGGAGTGATCGCCTGCCGGCAGCGGCTGATCGACCAGGGTGCGCACGCGCTCGCCGAGGAGATTGTAAACAGCGAGAGCAACTTCAGTTGCGTGCGGCACGCGGTACTCGATCGTCGTGGTCGGATTGAAGGGGTTGGGATAGTTTTGCGACAGGTTGAACGACCGGGGGAGCGGGTCGGTGATGTCGTCGTCAGCGGCAGTCGCAACGCTGACGTCCATCTGGGCGACAAAGCCGTCCTGCGCGCCACCGGCCAGCGACATGGTATTGGGGCCGAAGGTGACAGCGGCATGAAACTGCCCACCGATATAGGCGGCGGATCGATTGGGATTGAGCGCCAGACAGAGCGGGTAAGTATTGGTGATCAGGCCGGTGCTGCGCGCGCTCCAGAGGATGGTGCCGTCGGCATTGATGCGGAGGCAAAGGACATCCGCGGGACTGGAAATGTTGACGATGGAACCGGGAAAGGTGACGCCGACGGCGTAGTTGCCTGCGACGAGGAGATCGTTGTTGGCCAGGACGCGAAGGCCGCGGGCGCGATAGGTTGAGCCGAGCGGGCCGCTGGAGCCGATTGCCCACTGCACGACGCCATCGGAGTTGTACTTGATAAGACACGACCCGGCGATAGCGCTGCCGGCGTTGACGGTGTCGGTATCGAACCCGGCCTTGCCCTGGTACTCGCCGACAATGTAGACATCACCATGATCGGAGGTGGCAACCGCATGGCCGATATCCTCCTGACCGGGTGTTGAAACCGCGCCGCCGCGCCGCGCCCACATGAAGGAGCCGTCGGGCTCGAACTTGACCACGAAGATGTCGGGATCGGTGCCGCTTGCGGTTGAGAGCACATCGGTACCGTAAGTGAGCGTGCCGGTCATGCGCCCGGTGACGAGCAGGCAGCCCCAAACATCGATGGCGATGTCGCGATAGCTGACGGTGTTACTGCTGCTGGCCGGCATGATATGGGTCCAGACGGTGTCGCCATCAAGGGTGAACTTGGCGAGTGTGCGACCGGCGGCGACATAGATGTTGGTGCCGGAGTAGAGCAAGCCGCCGGGACCGCTGATGACGCCGGGGATCAGCGAGGCCCATTGAGCATCGCCGTTGCTGTTGTACTTCACGAGGGCAGCCATCGAAGTGGCAGTGCTCGCGACCTGGACGCCGCCGCAATCGAGCGTGCCGCTGAAAGCGCCGGCGACGTAGACGTTACCATCGAAGTCGGTAACGATGTCGATCGCCTGATCGAGAAAGTAGGAGGAGCCAAAGCGCTTGGCCCAAACGGTGTTGCCGGCGGAGTTCATCCGGGCCACGAACATGTCCGCGCCGGCACTGACGCTCTTGAGTTTGGTGGCGCCGAATTGTGCGCTGTCGCCGAAGTCGCCGACGAGGTAGATGTTATCGGAGGGATCGGTGGCAATAGCAGTAACTTTGTTGGTGCCGTAGCCGCCGGTAGTGTAGGTGGCGAGTTGCCTGCCCCAGTTCCAGGCTTGGCCGGAGGCCGTTGCGGTAACAATTACGCTCGCCAGAATAGCCAGACGCGCAGTATCGAGTAATTGCATAGATATTCTCCTATTTCCATGCAAAATAGCGAAAAGCGGCAATCCGGCAAGCGGAATTGGAGGTCGGGACGACGATTTATCAGGTCGGCACGAGCGAGCCAGCAGGCGAGACGGGAGTTGCTGTCTGAATGAATGCGGCAAGTGGCTGCGGCTTCAGCTCAGGAGGAGACTTGCAGATCAAGATCGCGCAGCAGGCTGAAGACGTTGTGAACCTGATCGGTCCCGAGCTTTGATGTGAGGATCATCGCTCAGAAGCGCGGGCACGAGGAGATGATACGAAGGTGAATCGGTCGGCTTTGATCAGAGCGAGTGTCAAATGCAGCCGCGAATTTTTGCTTAACATTTGGAGGAAAATTGCATATGTATTTCCCCATTCCGAGGCCGTCGCGATGTTATCGGCGCTTGGGAGTTGTCGATAATCAAGCAGAAAGCGGAATCAAGACGACAGACTATGAGTGCCGAGACCAGCCGACCGTCAAATTTCATCAAGGACATCATCGAAGAAGACCTGAAAACGGGCAAGTATGAAGGTCGGGTGCAGACGCGATTTCCGCCGGAGCCGAACGGCTATCTTCATATCGGCCACGCCAAGTCGATCTGCCTGAACTTCGGGGTAGCGGCGGAATACGGCGGCAAGACCAACCTGCGGATGGACGACACCAATCCGGAGAAAGAAGAAGACGAGTATGTCAAGGCGATCATCGAGGATGTTCGCTGGCTCGGCTTCGACTGGGAGGACCGGCTATACTACGCCTCCGACTACTATGACCAACTTTATGAATGGGCAATCAAGCTGGTCAAGAAGGGCAAGGCGTTTGTTTGCGACCTCAATGCGGACCAGATTCGGGAATATCGCGGCACGTTGACGGCGCCAGGTAAGGAGAGCCCGTATCGCGGGCGTTCGGTCGAGGAGAACCTTGATCTATTCGAACGGATGCGCGGGGGCGAGTTTCCGGACGGGTCGAAGACGCTGCGCGCCAAGATCGACATGGCGAGCGGCAACATCAACCTGCGCGACCCGGTGCTGTATCGCATCCTGCGCAGCACGCATCATCGCACCGGCGACAAGTGGTGCATCTACCCGATGTACGATTTCGCGCACGGACAGTCGGATTCGATCGAGCGGATTACGCATTCGATCTGCACGCTGGAATTTGAAGATCACCGCCCGCTGTATAATTGGTTTCTCGATGAGTTGGAGATTTACCATCCGCGGCAAATCGAGTTTGCGCGGCTGAATCTGACCTACACGGTCATGAGCAAGCGCAAGCTGCTGCAGTTGGTGAAAGAAGGATTGGTCAGCGGCTGGGACGATCCACGGCTGCCGACGATTCGCGGCATGCGGCGGCTCGGGTACACGCCGGAGGCGATCCGAGATTTCTGCGACCGGATCGGCGTGGCGAAGGCGAATTCGACGGTGGATATTGCCCTGCTCGAGCACTGTCTGCGGGAGCATCTGAACAAGACCGCGCCACGAGTGATGGCGGTGTTGCGGCCGCTGAAGCTGGTGATCACGAATTATCCGGAAGGCCAGGTAGAGCAACTTGAAGCGATCAACAATCCGGAGGATGAGAGCGCCGGCAGGCGGCAGATACCGTTTTCGCGCGAGGTATACATCGAGCAGGACGATTTCCGCGAGGATCCGCCGAAGAAGTATTTCCGGCTGTCACCCGGCGCCGAGGTGCGCTTGAAGCACGCCTACATCATCAAGTGCACCGACGTGAGGAAGGACGCTGCGGGGAACATTGTTGAGGTGCATTGTACATATGATCCGGAGACCAAGTCGGGCGGCGCACTGGCGGAGACCAAGAAGGTAAAGGGCACACTGCACTGGGTGTCGGCGGCGCACGGACGGCGCGCCGAGGTGCGGCTTTACGATCGGCTGTTTATGTCGGAGAACCCCGATGACGTGCCAGAGGGACAGGATTGGAAGGCGGGGCTGAATCCGAATTCGCTGCAGGTATTGACTGATGCGATTGTCGAGCCGTCGCTGGAAGCGACCAAGCCGGGGATGCACTATCAGTTCCTGCGATTGGGTTACTTCACGACCGATCTGGAAACGCGGGACGGCCGGTTGGTTTTCAACCGCACGGTCAGTCTCAAGGACACGTGGGCGAAGATCGAGAAGAAATCAGAGTAGATCGAGGCACGGATGTCGCGGCAAAGCAAACGCCGTCGGAGTCAGACTCCGACGGCGTTTTGTATTGCGGATCGTGGAACCGTAGTCAGGCTACATCTGGCCAAACAACTGCGCCAGGCGGGTGTCGGTGCGTTCATCGAGCACAAGCACACTGGGGCACTTGACATCAGTCGCCTTGATCTGGGTCGGGTAGACCTCGAAGTGCGCCTTACCGGTTGCGGTCGGAAACGCGGAGGCAAAACGCGCCAGATTGTCGGGCGCGGTTTCGCGCGGCGGCAAGAGCTGGTGCGTCTCTTTAAGCAGCCAATCGTGGCTGTAGACGACGCCGGCGGCGCCGCCGTCGGCGGCATGCATGAGCTGCGCGATGATTTCGAGGTTACTGTGGCCGGTGAGGGGTTTGCCGAGGGACTTGATTGTTTGCCGCCGCCCTTCCCAATTGGTGATGGTGCCTTCGTCTTCGACGTAGGAGTTGAGCGGCAGGACGACATCGGCCATCTTAGCGGTCTCAGTCACGTAGAGATCGGCGACGACGAGAAACTCCAACTGCTCGATCCGCTTGGCCCACTCGGGATCGATGGCGGGGTTTTCGCCGAGGATGAAGGCGCCTTTGATCGTATCGCCGGCGAATTCATCGCGGAACGAACGGTGCGCCTTGAGCAGGCAAGCCAGATCCGACTTCCAAACTCCGGTCAACTGCTGCACACCTTCAAGACTGAGCGGCGCGCCGCCCGGGAGCAGGTGCTGGTCAAAGCCAGCCAACTGCAGGCCACGGGTATTCGCCTGGTTGGACAGCAGGATCAGGCCGTTGCCGGGAGTGCCGATACGTCCGGTCAACAGCAATAGCGAGGCGAGGGCTTTGAGATCATTGGGCGAGCGGTCACGACGGCTGTCGAGGTTGTAGATCGCCACGACCTTCTTGCTCGGATCGAGCAACAGCTGTGAGCAAGCGGTAATCCTGTCAGAGAGCACTCCGGTGACTGCTTCGACTTCATCGAGATCGAGCACCTCGACGTGGCGGCGATAGCGATCAAAGCCGGCGGTGCGGTCGGTCAGATAGCGATCATCCTGGCCATCCTGCTGAATGATGGTGGCAGAAAGCGCGTTGAGCAGAAGCGTCGACGTGCCGCGGCGCGGATCGAGCCAGATCGAGGCGAAGCGATTGATGCCGACGTCGGAGGAATTAATCACGATTGCCTGCTTGCCCTTCGTGAGCATCCGCTTGAGACGGAAGCCGAGGACAGGGTTTTCCTTGAAGGGGTCGCAGTTGACGAGGAGGATCAAGTCCGCCGCCTCAAGTTCGCGGCTGCCGCAGGTTGACGAAGTGGTGCCCAGGATATTGTCGAGCGCGTGATAATCGCCTTCGCTGGCCAATTGCTGGAAGCTACCGATGGTGTTGGTTTCGAGGGTGACGCGGGCCAGCTTGCCGGCAAGATAGAGTTCTTCGTCGGTCAGTTTCGGCGAGGCAGCCACCATCAGGGAGTCGCGGCCGTATTCAAGATGCAGATCTTTGACGCCCTGTTCGATTCGCTCCCAGACCTCCGGCCAAGTGGCGGGCACCAAATCGCCGCCTTTGCGGAGGAGCGGCCGGCGGAGACGTTCGTTGCCGAGCAATTGCTGATAGCCGTAGCGACCGCGGACGCAGAGTTCGCCGAAATTCGGTTCGCCGGCGAAGGAGCCGGAGACATAGAACAGGTCGGGGGCTTTGGCGTTGATTTCGACGTTACAGCCAACCGAGCAGAAGTTGCAAACGTTCTTGACCTTGTTCATGAGCCACGGTCCGCTGCGGCCGAAGGGCATCTTGTCGACGATCGCGCCAGTCGGGCAGACGTCGACACAATTACCACAGGAGATGCAGGAAGTTTCGGCCAACGGTTTTTCGAGTGCCGGTTTGACCATGGTCTTGAAGCCGCGATAGACGAAACCGAGGGCGGCGACATCGAGGATATCGGCGCAGGTGCGCACGCAGCGCCCGCAGTTAATGCACTTATTGGAATCGAGCGTGATGAACGGGTGGCGCGTGTCAACTTTGTAGCGATTGAACGCGCCGGCGTACCTGGTCTGGTCGGCGCCGTACTCGCTACAGTAGTCCTGCAGTTTGCAGTTCATGGCGACCTGGCAGCCGCACTCGACGCAGCGGCAGGCTTCGAAGCGCGCCTGCTCTTCGGTCAGACCGAGTTCAACTTCCTGGAAGCTGCGGATGCGCTGTTCCACCGGCAGTTCAGCGAGGTGCACGCGCTGACTGGGAGTCGGATCGCAGATGTCCTCGGCGGTGAACTTCTTGAGGTTGTCTTTGCGGCTGGCGAAGACCGGGCGCAGGCGTTCGTACTTGCCGGTCTCGATGTAGTTCATAATAGCGAAGGCAGCAAGGCGACCGGCAGCGATCGCATCGATAGCATCTGCCGGGCCGGTGACGACATCACCGCCGGCGAAAACGCCTTCACGCGAGGTGTTAAAGGTGCCCTCAGCGGCGATGATCGTGTGCCACTTGGAGAGTTCAACATCGTGGCCATCGCCGTCGCCGTTGGAGACGCCGGCGAGATCGGCCTCTTGGCCAATCGCTGAAATCACCCAGTCGCATTCGAGGAGGTAATTTGAGCCCTTCTTCTCGACCGGACGGCGGCGACCGGAGGAGTCGGGTTCGCCGAGTTCCATTTCGATGCATTCCATCGATTGGAGCACGCCGTCTCTGGAGTTGATCTTAGTCGGCGCGGCCAGGTAGCTGATCTTGATACCTTCCTGCTCCGCCGCGACGATTTCCAGTTCGTTGGCCGGCATTTCCTTGCGGGTGCGGCGATAGAGGACGATGACCTCGTCCGCGCCGAGACGCAGGCTGGTGCGGGCAGCATCGATAGCGGTGTTGCCGCCGCCGACGACCACGACGCGGCCCTTGATCGGCGGGGCCTGGTTCATGGTGACATCGCGGAGAAAATCGACGCCGCCAAGGACGCGCTGGACTTGCTCATTGGCGATGCCCATTGACTTGGCCAGTTGCGCGCCGAGGCCGACAAAGACCGACTTGTAGCCATTGTTCATGAGGCTGTCGATGGTGATATCGGCACCGAGGCGCGTGTTGGTGTGGACTTCAACGCCAAGGTCGGTGATCCACTTGATTTCCTTATCGAGGATCGCCTTCGGCAGGCGGTACTCGGGGATGCCATAGCGAAGCATGCCGCCGAGTTCGGGCAACGCCTCGAAGACGGTTGGCTCGTAGCCTTCGAGGACAAGGTAATAGGCGCAGGTGAGGCCAGCCGGACCACCGCCAATGATGGCAACTTTCTTACCGTTGCGCGGCTTGGGCACCGGCGTCCACATGTCGTCGAAATCTTTGTCGGCGGTAAAGCGCTTGAGGTAGTCGATACCGACGGCATCGTCGATCAGCTTGCGGCGACAGGCGAGTTCGCATTTGCGGGTGCAGACGCGGCCGCAGACCGACGGGAACGGGTTCTTTTCTTTGATCAGCCTGACCGCATCGTGGTACTTGCCCAGGTACGTCAGCGACATGTAGCCCTGGATATCGATATCGGCCGGGCAATTGAGGCGGCAGGCGCCGAAGCACTCGGCGAAATGATTCGAGACCAGCAGTTCCAGACAGGTCTTGCGGGCGGAGACGACTTTGGGGGACCGGGTCTGGATGTCCATTCCCTCCCACGGTTTGGTGGCGCAAGCGGGGACGAGCTTGCTCATACCGGCAACCTCGACCACGCAGAGGAAGCAGGAACCGAAGGGTTCGAGCTTGGGGTCGTAGCAGAGGGTCGGAATCGAATCGAGCTTGAAGTCATGGACGGTTTCGAGGATGGTCCGATTCGGGTCGGCGGTGACGGGCTGTCCGTTGATCTTGATGTTAATCATATAGTCACCTCAGTCCTTCACCACGGCGAGCGGGTTGCAGACCGTGAAGCATTTGCCGCATTTGATGCAGAGCTCCTGATTGATCACGTGCGCGAGTTTCTTCTCACCGGTAATGGCATTGGTGGGACAGGCGCGGGCGCAAAGCGTGCAGCCGGTGCAGGCTTCGGGATCGATCGTGTAGGTTAACAAGGGCGTGCAGACGTGCGCGGGACATTTCTTCTGGCGGATATGCGTTTCGTATTCGTCGCGGAAATAGCGGAGCGTCGTCAGCACCGGATTGGGCGCGGTCTGGCCGAGGCCGCAGAGCGAAGCGATTTTGATCTGCTCGCCGAGCTGGTCGAGGGTGTCCAGGTCTTCTTCGCGCCCCTTGCCCTCGGTGATGCGTTCGAGAATTTCCAGCATCCGCTTGGTACCGATGCGACAGAAGGTGCATTTGCCGCACGATTCGGACTGAGTGAAAGCGAGGAAGAACTTGGCGACATCGACCATGCAGGTAGTTTCGTCCATAACGACCAGGCCACCGGAGCCCATGATGGCACCGGTCTTGTTGATTTGCTCGTAGTCGATCCGGGTGTCGCCCATGGTCGCGGGAATGCAGCCGCCGGAGGGGCCGCCCATTTGCACGGCTTTGAATTTCTTGTCGTGATTAATGCCGCCGCAGACTTCGAAGATGATCTGGTTGATGGTGATCCCCATGGGGACTTCGACAAGGCCGGTGCGTTTGACTTTGCCGGCCATCGCAAAGACCTTGGTGCCTTTGCTATTCTCGGTGCCGTGGCGGGCATAGGCGGCGCCGCCGTTGGTGATGATCCACGGGATATTGGCAAAGGTTTCGACGTTGTTGATCGAGGTCGGTTTACCCCACAAGCCCTTCTGCGCCGGGAACGGCGGGCGGAAGCGCGGCATGCCGCGACGGCCTTCGATGGAGGCGATCAGCGCGGTTTCTTCGCCGCAGACAAACGCACCGGCGCCTTCCTTGATCTTGATATTGAAATTGAATGTGCTGCCGAGAATCTTCTCACCGAGGTAGCCTTGCTTCCGGGCCTGGGCGATGGCCTGCCGCAGACGTGCAATCGCCTTGGGATATTCGGCGCGGCAGTAAATGTAGGCTTCATCCGCGCCGATGGCGTAGGCAGCGATCATCATGCCTTCGATGACCGAGTGGGGATCGCCTTCGAGGACAGAGCGATCCATAAACGCGCCGGGGTCGCCCTCGTCGGCGTTGCAGATGATATACTTCTTATCCGACTGGTTAGCACGGGTGAGTTCCCATTTCTTGCCGGTCGGGAAACCGCCGCCGCCGCGCCCGCGCAGACCGGATATTTTGACCTGTTCGATCACTTGCTCCGGCGACAATGATTTCAGGGCTTTTGCGAGCGCCTGGTAGCCGCCGGCCTCGAGGTAATCCTTGATCGAGCCGGGATCGATGATGCCGCAATTGCGCAGGACGATGCGTTCCTGGCGGTCGAAGAATCCGACTTCGCGATCTTGGCCCGAAACCAGCCACTCCTCGATCGGCTTGTCTTGCTGGATGTGCTCCTGGACAATGCGTTTGACGCGGTCGGGGGTAACTTCGCCGTAGAGGTAGCCGCTGCCGTTGCCGTTGGAGACCGAGACCAGGACTTCACGATAGCACATGCCGACGCAGCCGGTTTCGCGGAGGACAAAATCCGCGCCGTCCTGCAATTCCTTCTGAAAGGCTTCGTAGACTTTCTCGCCGCCGGCGGAAATTCCGCAGGTGGCCAGACCGACCATGACTGTCTTCGATGGCATATTCCTTCAGCCTTTCCCTACTTGCG
>JADYYF010000112.1 GCA_020853795.1 Candidatus Zixiibacteriota bacterium | reverse complement strand
CGCGGCGCGGCGCGACGAAGACGGTGTGCTGTTGTTGTCCAAGTATACCGGGGCTGCGCGGGAATTGGCCGACGCGGTGCAGGTTAATCCTTTCGACATCGATGCGATGACCCAGGCGCTGTACGGAGCGCTGACGATGGAAGCCGCAGAGCGCCGCGAGCGCATGGTTCGGATGCGCGAGCTGGTGCGGACGCATAATGTCTACGAGTGGGGAATCAAGATTTTCACGGAATTGCAGGCGATCCAGCCGCTGGTGCGCGCGGCACGCCGCGGCGGTGGGGCATGAGCCGGATCTGGGTGTTTGATTTCGACGGCACGCTGGCGCCGATCGTGCCGGAACGTGACGCGGCGGCGATGTTGCCGGGATTTGACAGCATCCTGAATACATTGACCGGACGACCCGGAAACACGGTCGCGATACTCTCCAGCCGGACGCTCGACGACCTGCGCGCGCGCTTGACCATGGACGGTATCTACCTCGGCGGCGCCAGCGGGCTGCATTGGCAATCTCCCGATGGGGCTGTGATCTGCACCAATCCAGAAGCAATCGAGCGCGCCGGGCGCTGCCGCCGCGGATTGGTGCCGCTGTTGCGCGAGTTGCTGCGACCGTATCCGATTGATTGGGAAGACAAGGAGACGTCGCTGACGATTCACTATCGCACGCTGGCGGCGCCGGTGCGGGAGCAGGTGCGCTTGTTGCTGCGTAGTTTCTGCTTTGCCCATCGGGTCTCATATTCCGAAGGGCCATTGGCACTGGAGATCCGCTTCGATGCGTCGATTAAGAAAGTGGAGGGTCTGCAGGCGCTGCTGCGAGTTCTTGGCACTGCCGCTGCACCGCCGCAAGTCGTCTTCGCCGGCGATGATGACAATGATGCCGAGGCGATGCACTGGCTCATCGCCGCCGGCGGCACGGCCGTGGTTGTCGGGGAACGGATCGTTGTCCCCCGTGCGGTAGTGCTGCGAGACCCGGCGGAGCTGCTGGATTGGCTGCACGAACAGATCGGGGTTGAAAGCCGTGAGGAAATGAGCAGGAGGTTCATTCAGTGACGCCATTTGCCGTCATGGACTGTGTGCTGCTGTCCCGGATGAGCGGTCTGCCGCCGGCGGTGAATTTGCGCGAGCTGCGCGACCGGTTGGCGATCTGCAGCGAGGATGTCATCTATCATCACTTTTGCGAGACCTGGTTGCGCCCGACTTTTGATGATCCGGAATTTCGCAATGATTTTGCGTTGTGGGCGAATTCCGGTCTGCACGACCGGGTCCTGGCGGAGCGGCTGGCGATCATCGATCCTTACGAGTACACAGCGATCGCCGATCTGCGGCAGCATCTGCTGGAGTTGATTGAGGAGCGTTTGAGCGAACTTCAGCCGTGGGTGCCGATGGCGCGCGCGGGACTTGAATTCAATTTCATGCAGGCCACCACTGTGGTGTTCGATACCGGGGAACGCATTGGTACACCGAAGCATTTGGCGGACGCCGTCGGGCGGATGACCAACGGCAGCATCTATTTTCATTTTCTCGAAGCGCGCCGGCGGCCGCCGCTCTTGCAGGATGACTTCGGCGCATGGCTGACGACCCTGAACGGGGGCTACCAGCGCCTCATCGGGGCGTTGAGTGAAATCGACATCTACTTTAGCAGCCTCGCCGAGATTCGTTCCGAGATCGTGCGCGTGCTGGCGGAAATGCGGGGCGGCCAATGAAGCGGCCGTTGCTGGCTTACGAGGGCATCGTCGGTACGGCGACGATCCGGCAGTTGTACCGGCTCGGGGAGCGCCTGACCGGGACTCGCATCATGCACGTCAACTCCACGCGCCAGGGCGGCGGCGTCGCCGAAATCCTCGACTGGTTGTTGCCGTTGATGCAGGAACTCGGCCTCGACGCTGCGTGGGAGGTCCTCGAAGGCAATTCACGTTTCTACGAGATCACCAAGTCGTTCCATAATGGCTTGCAAGGGCAGAGTGTTCATCTGACTGGCAAGGATTGGGACCACTACCTGGAGACCAATCGCGTCAATGCCGAACGCTTGCGCCCGCAGCTTGAGGCTGCCGATTTCGTCATCATCCACGATCCACAGCCGGCGGCTCTGCTGGGGCTCTGCCCCAACCGCCATGGCAAATGGATCTGGCGCGCGCACATCGACATCAGCCGTCCGCACCGGCCGGTCTGGCGCGGGCTGAGACCGCATGTGACCGGCTACGACGCCAGTATCTTCTCGATGCCGGATTTCGCGCAGCCGCTGCCGCATCCGCAGGTGATCGTCGCGCCCAGCATCGATCCGCTCAGCGACAAGAATTGTGAATTAACGAGGAGCGAACTGGATTCGGTGCGCAGCGAGTACAACCTGGATCCGGAACGGCCGCTGTTGGTGCAGATCTCGCGGTTTGATCGATTCAAGGACCCGCTCGGCGTAATCCAGGCCTATCGCTTGGTGAAACGCAGCCTGCCGGTGCAGTTGGTGCTCGCCGGGGGCGGTGCGACGGATGATCCGGAAGGCAAGACGGTGCTCGAGGAAGTTCTGGCTGCGGCCGAGGGTGATCCGGATGTACACGTGTTACTGCTGCCGCCGGATGCGAATCGCACGATCAATGCGTTGCAGCGGCTGGCGGATATCGTGATTCAGAAATCGACGCGCGAGGGGTTCGGATTAACGGTGACCGAGGGGATGTGGAAAGGCAAACCGGTGATCGGCGGCGACACCGGTGGTATTCGGCTGCAAGTGATCAACTTTCAGACCGGATTCCTCGTCAACACGCCCGAGGGCGCCGCGCACCGGATCAGCTACCTGCTGCATTACCGTCAGCGGCGGCTGGAGATGGGCGAGGCCGCCCGCAGCTTTGTCCGGACGAGCTTTCTGCTGACCCGCCATTTACGCGAATACCTTACGCTGATGCTGGCCTTGCGCAGCGGTGACGGCGAGCGGTTGATGTATGTGTGATGTGTCGGCCTGACCGCGGTTTGCTTGCGGCGATCTCAGTCGCGCGAAGTCGCAACGACTTCTTTGGACTTCCGATCGACGATGCGGATTTCCCACTCACCGTTCATGAGTGTGCCGTCAAGTTCGTAGCTGTGGCCACCAACAGGAGTGAAGGAGATGTTAAGCCAGGGTGAGAAAAGGAATTCGGTATTCACGGTCGTGTTATGTCGCACAAATGCTTTGACAAGAAAAACATGGGGACGATTGCGCACCTTCACGCTGGAGATCTTCTTCGCGGTCGCTTCGTCTTCCAAGATGCGTAAGAATGGCTCTTCAGGTGTTGTCGATAGCTGGGAATCCTTGAAGTCGGAGTAGATCAATTCCTGCAGTCGGATGGAGTCGATTTGCGAGACGAATAAGTAGATGCTGCTATCCTGATACTCCGAGCCGATTTGCCGCTGTACTTTGAGTTGCGCTACCGAATCCTTGGGTGCCTTGGTGCCGTCCAAGACCTTGGTATCGCCGGCATCAGCCTGGGCCGACAGGAGGGCCGTTACGGCAAAGCTAATGAAGAATGATCGCAACGATCGTTACTCCCCGCTTGTCTCTACACCAAGAAAACTATTCTCCACACTATTCACTGTCAAGGGCGATTTGGTTATCAGCGGGCCGCATCAGACCCGCTTGAGCACTCACGATGACTTCAGGCAGGCAGAAGGCAGAATTGCGGAACTTGACAGCAGCGAAACCGATATATATAGTGGATTGCTTGTTAATCTCCTTGGGGGTGACCTGGTTTCGACGGGGTAGGCGGGGATTAGCCGGCGCGCCGAGATCGCACCGATCTCGTAAAACAGGTGCAAACCAATAAGTGGCAACACTTACGCTCTTGCTGCCTAAGTGAACTAGTGCAGCCGTCGAGCGCGCAGCCCGCCATTAGGCTCGCGTAAGGCGCCAGCGAATGATGGCTAGTCCGTTCGCCCGGCTTGGCGACGAACGGGCGAACTAAACAGCCGAGCTGGCCGATTGGTAGCTTTAGCCTTGCGGCGATCTAATCGGCGAGAATAAAAGCAAAGGACACGCGCGTAGATGGCTGGTTGACGTTTATTTCGGACGGGGGTTCGATTCCCCCCACCTCCATTAATT
>JADYYF010000111.1 GCA_020853795.1 Candidatus Zixiibacteriota bacterium | reverse complement strand
TGTGCTCGGGGTTTCGATGAATTTCATCCATTCACCTCCTGTTGAGAGTTGCACAGGTACCTTAGAACTAACATCTCCCGCAAGTTGTACCTCCAGGGGGAGCAATATCCGTGATTAGTGTCTGCTGTATCGGTAGCCGCTTTGGGACAGCCGCCCAGACAGAGTGGCAGGATCCTACATTCCCGACATTCCGACTTCGTAAAAGGATTCCACTTCTCGTAACGGTCAAAATTGCGTTGTTGCTGTGGGCTGCGTTCATCCCCAAAGATGTCCCCGACCGATAATGCAGGATCCAGGGAGAGTTCCTCCCAGCACTTGAACAACAGCCCATTGGGGGCGACGACATAGGAATTGACATGCCCGGCGCCGCAATATCCTCCGGGGGCAATCATGGGGTATTCGATCCGGTTGATACCTCGCTCCACCAATTCCGCGTAAAGCCGCGTCTGCAGATTGGAGAACGCCTGGGTGCTCAGACAGCGACCTTGGGCATCCGAACAAGCACCGCCCGCCGGATTTACCGGTGCGAAGTAGATATTGACCCGCGGCAGCAATCCTTGCTGGCGGAGAATTTCGACCACCTGTAAAGCGGCGTCGGCGTTGTCGCTGTCGACATTGATGCGTACGACAATGCGGAGGATGCGGCTGACTTCGGCGAGATTCTCAATGATCGTGGCGAAGGTCCCGCGGCCGCCCGCCAGTTTACGGCGGCGATCGTGGATCTCCGGCGGCCCGTCAATCGTGATCTGCGCCTCGTCGATTCCGGCGTCCTTGTACTGCTGCGCCAAGGTGGCATCAAGCAAGAAGCCGTTGGTGATGATCGATGCCGAGATTCTTTTCACGTCGAACCTCTTGGCCAGGGCCGCCAGCCGCTGTTGCACGCTGATGATCAGTTTTGAGCATAGCGTCGGCTCACCGCCGAACCAAGTAATCATCAGGTGCTCGCTGCTGGCCAGTCGCGTCTCGCAGAAGCGAAGCAAGGCTTCGACGGTGCGCGTACCCATCATCACCGGGCTGGCGCTCTGAAAGCAATAGTCACAACGGAAATTGCACGCCAGGGTCGGCGCAACAGTAAGGAAGAAGGCGTGTTGCGACTGACGCTGCTCGTAATTACGCTGCTCCTGTTCCGAGACCTCGTCGAGACTGTCGGCACAGAGGAAACGCGCATAGTTCATCTGCTGGCGCAGCTCATCGTCTGCCGGCGATTCGGTGAGTTCCGGCGTGCGCAACAGCCGTTCGAAACGCGGCAGTGTCTCAGCATCGATCTCAGCCAATGCCGCGGTAACACTATTGAACGCCAGCTTTTTGCCCCCTGGAAGCTCGACCAGGATGTTGTAACGCGATGACTTCATTAGCTTCCTTTGGAGCGAATGCGGCTGCGTGTCGCTCTTCAAGGTTTACATATCTTTTGCGAATTGGACAATGTGGAGTATAGACTATCTGATCAGTGATTGTCAAGATAAATCTGACAAAAAAAGGTATGTTTGATCTTTGAGGTCGGATAAGCCGTCCTGTCGAGCTCGGGGACAGTGGGCCAAGCATGAAGGACGACTGACTCGACTGCCGCTTGGCGGGCAACAATTCCCCTTGACCCGATGCAAGCCTGGGCATATCATTGCCACCACGAGCTGCAGGGAACGTTTCGAACGCCCTGCGCTTTTGACATTCGGGGAACCTTGGTTTAACACAAGGGTTCAACCGAAGCGACACGGATGAGAGTTCGGTGCAGGCGGCAAGGACAGCTTACACAAGGCAGTTGGTCAGATGGTAATGCAACAGATGCAGCAGAAGCGACGGATCACCTATGAGAGCGCCTCGATTCCGTACGGCAAACTCTGTCTGCGCCTTGGACTTACGCCAAATGTCCTGACCGGGATATCTTTCCTCATCTCCGCTGGCGCTTCGGTGCTCTACTGGCGAGGCGAATTACTTTGGGGTGCAGCCGTGGTCTGCCTTACGATGTTCACTGATATGCTCGATGGTGCGACTGCTCGCGCCGGCAATTGCGGTACCAAGTTTGGAGGCATCCTGGATCACGTCTCCGACCGTTACGCTGAGGCACTGATCCTCTTCGGCATCGCGTTATCAGGTGCCGTCAATCCGATTTGGGCGATGTTTGCCCTGTTCGGCATGATTATCGCCAGCTACACGCGCGAGGCGGCCGAATCGCAGGGCAAGCTCGAGAATGTCGCGGTCGGCGCGGTTGGCCGTCTCGAGAAGCTGCTGCTTATCATCGTCGGCTCCGTTGTCGAATACTTCTATCCCGGACATAACATCCTGACATATGCGCTGGTCATCGTTGGTGTCGTCTCGTATGTGACCAGTGTCCAGCGCCTCATCTACGCCAGAAAGCTGTTGGAAGAACGGGACAGACGCGAATGATCGTCGGGGTCGGTAACCCGGTCTTCGACCTCATCGAGACCCCGTATCTCAAGACCGATGGCCGCGTGCTGTCCGGCTGTTCTACCAACGCCTGTTTGGCGCTGTCGAAACTCGGTAAGCCGACGGCATTAATCGGCCGCGTCGGACTAGACTACGACGAGGCTTTCCGCCGCGATATGGAGCGGTTCGGAATCGAATACGCCGTCGAAGAATCCGCTGAGTCCGGCGGGTTCAAACTGATCTACTACGACAAGCACGGCAACCGCACGCTTGATGTTCTCGGCGACGCCGGACCGATCAACTTCTTTCCCGAGGAATACCTCGAAGCCGACTGGATTCTCTTTGG
>JADYYF010000110.1 GCA_020853795.1 Candidatus Zixiibacteriota bacterium | reverse complement strand
TGCCGATCACACCGACCGACAAAGGCACTCCCGGTACGCGACAATGCCCGAGCAGTGCAGCCGCGTCAGGATCCGAAATGTCGATCACAGCCAGTCCCGTAACCGAATCGGCAGCAGCAACGGCCAGGCTATTGGTGACGGCGATATCGCGCACGCTCAGTCGTTGCTGAAACAACTCGATACGCCCGATTAGGTTGAACTCAAACTCATCAGCCGGCTCTAACGCCTGCAGTTGTCCACTCAGCAGACATGCAACTAGCAACAGCAGATACTTCTTCATAGCTCCTCCTTCGGACACGCCGCGCAGGGCACCGGGCCGCCGGCAAAGATGAAGTTGACCAAGTACACGGCGTCGGTGAGAACGACGGTCCCGCTGCAATCGGCATCCCCCGATGCAAGCGGGCTTGGCTGTGACGCGCCGGTAAAAATGTATCCGATCAGGAAGACAACGTCGGAGATGTTGACAAGATTGCTGGCATCGGCATCACCGCAGAGATACTGCAGCCGTGAATAGACGTACGACTCCCGCGTCTCGTTAATCCAGCCGCTTGCCGCTTCCCATCGGAGACCCAACTCGCCGGTCTGATTGCCGGCCAGATCATAGCTGTAAAGTGTTCGGTGTAGTTGCGACGCGGCGAAGTAGTTGTGAACGACCTCGACGAGGAGGTCGCCGGCATATTTCATCGAATCGACGTCCGTCGGCACCCAGTGTGCCGCCTCCCAAATCGAATGCAGGTCGATCGTGCAATGGCCGCGGCTATTATTAGTGAATGAATTCTTGCTGTAGTTGTCCCAACCAGTCAGCCCCCAATTTTGCTCAATGCTCTCGACCTCAAAGTTCTGCGCGTCGTAAAGTGATACCCACCGCCACCAGTTTTTCCACGCACCGCTATCCCAGCCCTGTTGCACGACGGAATCGGGCTGGCTGAGGGAATTGTAAGAGTAGTACTGACGCATCACATTAACCCATTGTTCACTCTCCCATTGCTGAGTGATCACCTCAGAGCGGAGCAGCGAACCACTCACGTACGAGTAGGAATCGAGCACGGCGGGCGTCCACACTCCAAATGACCATGTTGAACTCGTGATCTGGGAGATCAGTCCCTCGGGATTGTAGGACAACGCGTCCATGAACCAAGGTTGCCACTGGTTCTCCTGCCAGAGGTACAGGACTAGGGTCGAGACTCGAGAATCGGCGTCGTAGGTGAAAACGGCCAGCTGCTGGTTATTGAACCCCCCGAGGTCAGAGTCCCAGATCTGAAAGAGTATTTCGTCGAGCAGACCTTGCGGGTTGTAGGAGAAGGACAAAAATCGATCGTTACCCCAATGATCACCGAGCCAATAGAACGACGAATCAGACATCAAGCCGAAAAGGTTACCTCCTTCGCGCAGAGTAGAGCCGCGAAGATTCGGACCGAGCAATTCGTCAACCGATAGCACGCGGGCCAGCGCCCCGGAGACCTTGACCTCCGGCACTGAGCACAGACTGATCAACGGCGGAGTCTTGCTCAAGTGGGGGTTGGCGGCAAGGCACGGAACTGCTAGACTGAGCAACGTCAGGAAACAACAGGTTCTAATCATATTCCCTCCGTTTTGGGTCACGGGCACGTCGCGCAGGGTGCCGGACCGCCGGCGAAGATGTAATTGATCAAGTAGACCACGTCGGAGATGCTGACCGCCCCGCTGCAATCGGCATCGCCAACGCTCTGCGGATCGGGAGCAGGACCGCCGGAAAAGATGTAGGTAATCAGATACACGGCATCGGAGATTGAGATCATGCCGGTGCCGTCGGCATCACCACAGAGAAGAGAGGGGCAGCCAACGCCAACGGCTCCGATGAGGCGCCGGCATTCCGAGTGCGCCGCCGCGCAGGGCGACAAGACGTTGATATGCAGATTCCCCAACCCGCCGCAGAAGAGCGGATCGGCCCAGATGTTGCCGCGCTGGTAGAGCTGATCGCTCAGAACGCCGGTCCAGTCACCACTTTCATTGCCATACAAATCGCAACAAGACAGCGCCGGCACAATACCATAGGCGAAGGCGCTGCAATTATCGTTGAATGCCAGAAGCGAGTTATTGAGTGCGACCGAGTCAGCGTTCGCAGGGATCGAGATTGCGCCGTCGGAGACCGAGCAATCGTTGTAGGCAAAGGTGCAATTTCCGATGGTGGCTGAGCACTTGCTTCAGCCGAATTCGCCACTCGGACTCAGCGCCAGCGCAGCACCGCGCGCCGAATGATTGAAGGCGAAGCTGCAGTAACTCAGCGCGAGCGCAGAGCTATCGGCGACAACAATCGCGCCGCCACTGTAGCCGCTGGAGTTGCTGACGAAAGAGGAGTTGGTCACGACAACTGAACATCTGTCTTCAGCTCCGATGGCGCCGCCGTTGCTCATTGAAGCATTCTGCGCGAAATGACAATCGATGAACTCGCACTGCGATACCCATCTAATATGGACGGCTCCGCCATCACCCTCCGTTTCCGTGACCTCATTTCCCAGAAACAGGCAGCTGTTGAATACGACATCGGATGTGTCGGTTATGGCCACAGCACCTCCTTGTCCTCTCCGGATCGAGTTGAACCGATAGGAGCAATTGGTCTGCGTACCGGTAGAGACCGCGTATTGGATTCCTGCGGGGCCGTTAGTCAAAGCGACATTCGAATCAATTACGCAGTTCAGAAAATCGGCATGCGAGTAACCAACGACCGCAGCGGATCCGAAGCCGGCTTGATTGGAGGCAAAAGTGCATCCCTCGATCCGCAAGGAGGGTGCAAACCAGGCAAAGAGGCCGCCACCAATGTCGGC